>JBJTNS010000022.1:0-5169 GCA_046074245.1 Chitinophagaceae bacterium
CTCGAAATTGCTTTAATCCGATACGAATGTGTCTGTTTGCAAAGAATAGTAGAATCCAGGTATTCTGTATTAGTACTTCTGCCAATCTCTGTAAAACTTCTATCTGTATTTTCTCTCTCCACTGAATAATAATCAGGCGTCCAGCCGGTGTAGGCATTCCAGGTTAATCGGTTGTGATTTTTCTTTCCTTCGGTAACTAAATGGATATTCGCATGTGCTTTACTCATAACCGATTCAGACTTGCAATAATTCATCTGTCTGACAGCATATTGCTGTGAGGTCTTCAATGGATTTAAAAATATCCTGATAAATGCACTGTCTTTTTTGTTTATGGTTCTTATTAACTGCCAGTTGCTGCCAGTTAGCTGATAGTATTTATACTGCTCGAAGTCGATGTCATTGCTTGGAGAAATTAAACATTCAAGTTCGTTGTTGCTCAGGTGACTGATATGACGGATATTGATTGCTTCGGGAGATGCCGTATCTGCTGTGTGTATAGGTTTCGAATGTTTAAACGTATCTTTACAGTTAAATGTGTCTGTAATTATTTGCTGTAACAGATAGTCGCCTTTACCTGGGTAAATAGGAAGTTTTAAGGGACCATTTGCGCCGAGGAAATAGTTGATGGCCGTGGTGCCATTATTTGAACCTGACTTGTCTCTAAGGTCTAGAGAATCTCCCAGACATAAACGATCCATTTGTATTGAAAAGTCAGCTTTAGGTTTAGAGATGCTTATAGTTCTGACAATGGTATCAACACAGGCAAATTGATTGGAGATGATTAACTGAACAGGGTATTTCCCTGTTCTTTTAAACTTAATCGTATGATTGGTGCTGCCGGATTTAAAGGTATCAATTAACCAATTGCTCTGGAAGTTTGGATTGTTTTTAACATTTGAAACAGAAAGATTCCTGAACTGTATACTATCATCAAGGCAATTCGAACTGAGATTAAACTGTGCATCAGGTACAGGAAAGATGCGTATGGAGTCTTTTGGAACCATTACGGTAGTGCAACCTCCGGAATCTTTCAAAAGGATTTTAGGAAAATATAAACCAGCTTTATCGTATTGATAAGATGGTTTTTTGTCTTTGCTGGTATGTCCGTTTCCAAAATCCCATTCCACACTGGTATTTGGTGTAGTCTGCGCAGAGAAATTAACTTTCAGGTTCTGACAAGCAAGGAGTGGCGAGTATTTGTAAATGGCCGTTGGTCCGCCTAAATGGATGTATGCTGGCATTGTTACAGTATTGCTGCACCCAAAGGCGTTTTTAACCGTTAATGAAATTGAATAATTACCAGGCTGCGTATACAATTTCGATGGATTCATAAGGGTAGAGTAGGAGCCATCGCCAAAGTCCCACTGATATGAAACTATCGGATTGTTAGGGTCGCTCAGTGATTCGCTTCTGAAATTGGATTGTAATGGCGGGCAGATAGCAGAGGTGACATCGGTATTGATTTTTGCCAGTATTTCCGGATCTGTAGTGTTTAAAGTAAAACCTTCTTCAAACTTACAACCTAATCCGTCTACTATTTCCAGTTTAACATTGTATTTACCACCTTTGCTGTAAATGTATTTAAATTTATCGCTTGTTCTGGTATTGCCATCTCCTAATGTCCACTTCAGTGAGACAGGGTATACTGCAGAGGCTGAATCCAGACTGGCATTGTAACTAAATTCTTTGGCATCACAACGAGATTCAGAGGTAAGCTGAACACCAGCGCGCGGACCAGAAGGGCGGAGTTTAAAGACTCTCGTAGATTTACATCCGTTGCTATCTTCGACAAATAATTCAATATGGAAAAATGAATCACCACTCATTGGCATATTGTTGATGGTGTAATTGATGGTGTCATTTTTATTAGAGGCTTTGAGCCATTGAGCATCATCCTCAAACTTCCAGTATTTGCGTTTGATTTTGCCGTAAGAGAAAGAGTCTATTAACTGAATCTTTAAAGGAAGACAGCCTCTGTCAGGCCAAACTTTCCCTCCGGCAGTCGGACCGTCAACCAGGATGGTTTTCTGACTGGTATATGGACAGCTTCTGATATCCCAGCCTGTGAGTTTGATTGTATATTTTCCAGGTAGATGAAAGCTGTATCGCAGAGAATCACTTTGTGCCGATGTGTCGCCATTGCCAAAGTCCCAATGCAATCTGTATGCTCTGGTCTTGAAATTTTCAAATTTATAAATTTGAGGGGTGCAGCCTGTTATCTTAGTTTCCAGAATATTGGAAGTGCTTATGGGTGGAGATATTTCCTGCTCAACTGTATCAAAGCATCCTGTTAATTTGTTGCTTGAGTATACAATGAATTTTTCTTTGACAAAGTTGGTGAATTTATGATAGATGACTGAGTCTTTGCTGGTTTTTCCTCCCGGTAAAACCCATGTGAAGTCGGTCGCCAGAACTGAAGTATGTCTCAGTTTTCCAGTGTTGCTGAAGCAGGTATCAAAGGTATAAACAAAATCCGCCAAAACAGGTTTAATGGTGATTGAATCCTCTTTTATGCAGGTGTCTCGACATTCGTTGTTGACTGTAATGAGCAATGGAGAATATTTTTTAGGATAGTCTCTGATATTGGCAATGAAGCGATCTTCCTGATTGCCTTTAGCAATGCCAAACTCCCATATCCATTTGTGCACCTGTTTTCTTAAACTGTCAGGTGTTGTATTGGTCATCGTAATGTCTTCGTTATTGCAAATACTATATTTATTAATTATGAATGAAGGTTTTACTTTATGACCAACATATACATAGTTCCAGGCATTGTCTTCGCAACCGTACTTGTCTCTTACCTTTAGTTTTAATTCGAATGTGTCTTCTTTGTTGTAAGTAACATTTGGTATCTGAGTTTTATAAGTATTGCCATTGTCATCGTCCCAGGTATAATCATAGGATGAGGGGATTTTAGAATCTGTGGTGTCAATGATGATTGGTTTGTATGGAACACAGCCGCCGGGCTGACTGAGGAAGAAACCTGCAAACAAATGCTGTAAAACGATTCTCGGATATTGAAAAGTCTGCTGACAACCTGCAATATCCTGCAGAAGTACCACCACTTTATACTCACCAGTTTTTTTAAATTCGTATTGAAGTGTGTCTACCTTAGTATCTATGTTTTTCCCATCAATAAACCAGGTGTATTTGGCAATCTGACTGCTGGATTCAGCTTTGAAAACATTAATCATTTCGCCATCGCATTTCAAAGTGTCTTTTACTTTAAGAATGGCTTTAGGTTTGTCAGAGATCAATAAGGTCTTGGTAATACTATCAGCACAGCCTGCTCCATCGCCTTTTATTCTGAATTTAACCTGGTAGTTACCCACCTTAGAAATAATTTTAGATGGATTTTCAGCGGTTGATTTGGTGCCATCTCCGAAATCCCATAGATAGTCAAACTTCGCACCTGTTGGTAAACTGGCGTTTTTGAATTTGGGGTCGAAAGGGATACAGCCTACTGCAGCAGATGTTGTAAAATCTGCTTTTATCTTACCAAAATTAACCACTATATTCGTTACACTTGAAGCGACACAACCTTTGTCACTGGTGGCAGTCAGCTTGACAGTATAAGTCTTTGGTACATCATAAAAAATAACAGGCGCTGCTATGGTTGAGGTATTGCCATCTCCGAAATCCCACACATACGACACGCTGTTTCCTGAATTGTTAGAGAAATTAACTTTCTGAGGCGCAACACAACTGTACTTTGCAACATAACTAAAGACAGGGGTAGGCTTTGGATTGATGGTGATAAACTGGGATTTACTGATTGTACTGGCACAATTGAAATTGTCCCTCACCGTCATTTTTATAGTATAATTCCCTGAGTTGTTATAAGTCTTGGTAACATTGCCGTTGGAATTCTGAACATTACCATCTCCAAAATCCCAGGCTGTAGTCTTTATCGTTGTGTCGCCCGGTACTGTCGTATTGGTAAACTGTACAAGCTCTCCCGGACAATAAGCAGATTTATTTGAGCTGAAATTTGCAGCCGGGTTCTTACGGACAATGATGAAAACACTGTATTTGCTGTATACACTGCCGTCATAAACCGTTAATTCTACTTTGAATGTGCCTGGCTTGGTAAATGTATATCGTGGATTTTGAGCAGTACTACTGCCGCCATCCCCAAAATCATAATCCCATGAAATGGGTGAACCACCAGTTGTTGCGTCTGTAAAATCTACTACCAATGGCACACAACCAGAACTTACCGTTGCATTAAACGATGCTGTTAAAGCATATGCATTAACAGAAAAGAAAACACCTATGAGAAATAGTAAGTTTTTCACATTTATACTAAGACACAATAATCATAGTTTTGTTGCATCTCAATGATGTAAAAATACTCAATTTTATTTCAATAAATAAATAAAAATTTGAACAATCTGTAAATGTCAGATTATTAATTAGATATAAACTCTGAATTTATTGAATTTAATCATAATACAGACTTTATTTTAAGCCAGTAATACTTCCATCATTTTTTCAAAACTCAGATAGGTTTTATGTGAAAAATACTGACAGCTTATCTGAAGGCTGTTTACAGTTTCTGCCACATGAACTTCAAGTTGAATGTTCCCAAAAAAATAATAATGCTCTGGAGTAATGCTTTCCTTAAAACTTAAATCAGGTTTTAATGCATGTACATAATGTGTGTTTTTAATTCCTTTGTCAAGGATGATCTGGTGGTCTTTGCTATATTGCAAAACGTAATTCTGCTCCAGCAAAATGTCCCTGAAATAATCCAGTAGAAATAGAAGCTCCTCGACACTAAACTCATTGGTTTGCCATTGGTAAGTAGTGTATAAAGGTGTTCTCTCTAACGATGATCTGTTATGTTCGATACCACAGATTTCTAAGGAAAAGCTATCCCGCAAGGCTTGTATAAGTGGTTTTTTCAAATGCTCTTTCCAATGTTGATAACGTGCCATGAAACTTCCGTGTCTTATTAATAACTTTGTATGCATTTATTTCTGAATAGACATCCAACGTTAAAAGCTTTCTTCGTAGTATTTTAACAGCGATTTTTTTATTAACAGTGGAGTATTGAGGAAAGTAATTAAAGAGGATAAAACAGAGCAGAATGAAATTAACTTTTTGGGGCGCAGCAAGGCAGGTAACAGGTAGCATGCACATGTTACAATTAGAAAATGGCTATAC
>JBJTNS010000023.1:0-25794 GCA_046074245.1 Chitinophagaceae bacterium
ATCCAAGGCTAATCTTACATTGCCAGCTCCAGCATTGTAGACGTGCATTACCAGCAAACGGAACCAAAGATCTTTTTCGTTATAAACAATGCCTTTAGCATCAAGCATCTGCTTGGTGTAAGGAATGCAAATACTTTTGATAAGCTGACTGGCAGCATAGGCAGAACGGTTAAAATTAGCACGTTCATCTATCTTCTTATTCACTTTTAAACCATAATTAAGGGCTACACCTTTCATTAATTGAAACGGTCCGTATGCTCCCGCAGTTGATTTTTGTAATTGGTTAGGACTTTCAATCAATAAAATTGCTTTAGCATACCAGCCGTCCACTCCGTTATTTTCGAATTCCTGAACTCCTAATGGAATTTTGGGAGCTACTTTTTCAAAATCATAGAAGAAGCTTTTTCCCATGGTGCCAACAATTCTTGGAGAGTCGGTTATACCGTTTAATCGTTTAAAACTATCCAGAATCTTCCCTTTAGCTTCCGGACCATAACCATGCCAAGTTGGTGCATGATAAGTTGCTAAAATAGTTCTGCTGCTGTGAACATTAACGAGGCAACTGTCTTTATGGAGATTCATAATTTTCCGCCAGAACAATACCTGCGGAATATTGCTTAATCCAAGCTCATGAATTTCAGCAGCAGAAACTGCAGATGTACTGCTGCCGGCAGTTGGTGCAGGATCATCGAAAGCCATAAGGCTTACAATCGAAAGAGATATAAAAAGCAGCTTAAAATTCATTGTTATCTAAGTAGGACTATCTTACCAGTTGAATGTTTAAAGAGTTCGTTATTGGCTTTATCGGCATTTAAATCATTACTGATATTGTCATTTTCTAATTGTTTTATTTCTTCACCATCCGATTTAATCGTAACGGTATATAAATAGACGCCATTGGCAAGTCTGTCACCAAATTCATCCGTTCCGTCCCAAACGACATCAGTGATATTATTACCGATATGGATGTCACCCAGATCGTCTTTATTAAGTTCTTTCACTACTTTTCCTTGAATGGTCATAATTTTTACGTTAATGTAGTCTGGTACCTTCGTGCCAGTTAATGTAAAGACAAATCGCATACTACTGGTGAAAGGGTTAGGGTAAGGGTAAAAATTGGTTGCCGATGCTTTAGAGATAACGACAAAATTGATCATATATTCTGTTGCACCTGCTTTAGTACCATTAGCATCATTAGATTGAACTTTCAGTGTATACAAACCATCAGGAAGATTTTTAGGTGCAAATTCAGCCTTAGCAAGATTAAATGAAGAAGTGGCAGGATAGAATTTTACCCCAAATGTATCAAAGTTAATTCTTTCAAATATGCTTGAATTAGGGCGTTTCCACCAGATTTGAATACCACTTGAATCAGTTTGCCAGTTGCGTTTATTTTCGTCCTTACTACTAATGGTGATGACAGGATTTGAGGAGACAATTTCGCCATTATTGATGTGTTTGCCATCAAATGTCACGTCCAGTAACGGATTGATTTTGTCTTCATCCACAAAGAAATATTTGAGCGCAGAATTATTTACTAAAGACAATTCTGGGATTAAAGATTTGTTATTCTCATCAAAATTTACTTTCACGGCGTAAGCATAGCGACCTTTCATGGTTTTGGTTGGCAGCAAAGTGCTTATCATAAAATGCTTGTCTGGTCTCAGGCTGTCAGGATAAAGTTTAATTTCATTTAGTACTGTATCTTTTGTGTCAAGGTTATAGATCAGCGTCTGATATTTCAGGTTTTTAGCAAATGTTAACTTTGAAATATTCTGGAAGCCCATTTCATAATTAAAGCTCTCGCCTTGTTCTAAAGTATCTCTCCATACTATTTTACCCATACCAGGATTGATAGAACCTTCAGGGACTGCATCATTACTTATTCTCCAGTGTTTTAATTGAGGAGCAGTGTAATTATCGATATCCGAGAAAAATCCTTCCATGTAAATATTTGGGAATCTCTTAGCATCAATTGAAGACAGATCAACATCATTTTCTGTTATAAACTCATAGACAATGGAATCTTTTCCAGTATTAGATATGCCATGGATATTGATGTAAAAATTATCGCCGGATTTACCATCTGTAGGCTTGTTGTAAAAATATAATTTATCCCATGCAGTGGTCGGTCCGATTAATTCAGTTCTTAGTGTTCCATCAGAGCGACTACCAATCATTTCTTTGTCGATTTCTATATAGCCACCATTGCCATCGTAATAATGACCAGTATCTTCGACAGCCCAGCCAGGAGCAGTACCTTTTCTACCAATCATAGCAAATGACGTCAGATTGGTTTTCATTTCTCTGAAAAGTTTAGAACCTAGTTTGTCAAAAGCATTTACAACATTGGTTGATACATTCATTCTGCCAAAGTCATTAACGTTACAAAGTGCAACATAAGTGCTATCAGGAATTGAATCAACCCAAGCTAGGAACTGGTATTCCCAGGCAGGACTTAAAGAAAAATTATAGGCTTTAACCGCATCTTCGTAATAGTTTGGTCCGAAATATCTGCTTGGGTTAAATATGCCAGGCAGTTTAAATTGCTCCAGACTATTTTTATCGAATAATATGGCAACAATTCCGGTTTGAGTGCCAGGCGTTAAAGATAAAGCGCCATGTCCACCTTTTTTGATACCAAAATTTGGTTTTTTATCTAACCAGGTATTGACAAAAATCCTTTCAGCTGTTTTAGTGAATTTAAATTGACGCTTCTCTCTGTCTAGCTCCATTCCGTTAAGTTGACTACTTGGATAAAACTGAGGGAAATGTGATTGTGACCAGCCTGGGGCATTATCAAAAATATGGATGAAACTTCTTTCTACAAAATCACCCCCTTGTATTGTCCCGGTATAAATTTTTGCTCTCCAATAGTAAACAATACTATCTCTTGTGCCAAGCAATTTTACTGGCCATTTCTTTATCATTCCCACAATACTGGTCGAACTGTCTCTTTTTTTCCAGAGACTGTTAAACTGATAGGATGTATCAATTTCAAAAACAAACTGATTGTTCGTGTTGAAGAGATTCATAGACTGTGCTACCAGTTCAACAGTGTCTCCATTAAGATGAGACACTATGTCAAATCGTTTTGGAGAAACCAGATTAATGCCATTGCCTGCGATATAAGGATTAAATGTTGCTGTATTGTTGGTGTAGGTAACTTCAGTTGGTATATGATCGTAGTTAACATCTACAGTGATTTTATTGATACCTGCTGTGGCAGCATCTTTAGATTTAATGTAAAGATAAACAGTATCCTTATAAGGAATTCCTGCCACTCTGAATTTATGCTGAGTTACAATAAAGTTATTTGGATAACTGCGTTCAATACTAATATTAATTGAATCAGAGTTAGAGCAACTACCGCGATTTTCAATAGGAACTGCAATTGCAAAAGAGTCGCTCACAGCAGAGATGTTTTCAGGGTAAGTAAATAAAGTAGATTCATTTATCTGAAAATCTGGTAACTGTGGCTGGAACCACTGTATGGAGGGGTCACCCTGAAGGAAAAGAATTCTGGATTGAATAATGTTTAATGTATCGCTGTAGTTGCCGACACTTTTTAGCATTTTCTGAACGGTTTCACCAATACTCAGATTGCCAGTGAAATTATCTCTGAAAGCAATCCTGTAGAAATCCTGAATCTGAGCATCAACATGCCCAAGCTCTGAAAGAGAAGATTGAGCAATGAAAGCAATAGCGCCCTTGTTTCGGGCTTTCATAAAGTTCTCTCCAGAGAGTTTTATGTTTTTGTCCGGTGGTCCTAAACATGGATTTCCAATACTACAACCATTAAAATAAAATACAGGGTATTTACCGCGGTTATTATATTCAATCGTATCTCCGATGTCAATATCAGTAACAGCGGCACTACCATGACCAAGGAATGTGATCATCTGGATACCCTGATTGACATTTTCTATGGCCTTTTGTTTGATAAATGGTTCGGAAATACCAACAGAAGATTTTGTGAATGTAGAGGTAGTTCCACCCATTGGACAACCTTTAACATATTCACCGGCGACATCGAGTTTGTATTTGATATAAGAGGCCTGAGCACCATTATCTCCACCTGCAAGATGTAAGATTTTTTTTCTCCAGAATTCGTTGGTTGAAGCTTCGTATTCCAGAAGTTTATTGAGATAAGTTCCGAAATCTGCTGGCCTGTCAATTGTCAGCCTGCCTATTGCAACAACCGGAGCTAGTCCGGAGCCTGTAATTTCAGTTCCAAACATATTATCTGAAGCAGGAACACCAATAGACGGAATTATATTTTTGCTATATGCTCCTCTCACCATGTTGGTTTGGTAACCTCTTCCTACCATGAAAAGAAATTTCATCATAGTATCTCCGTTTTCTTTCAGATATCTGAGGTATCTTCTGATAGCAATAGGATGTGGTACACCATATGAGAAGTGCTCGTATAACTGATTAACGCTTACCATAGTGTTAGGACTGGTAGCGGTAGTAGATTGTCTAAGGAGCAGGTACTCAGAGGCGTAATCACCCATAAATTTTGGTGTTGTGAGCAGAACTAATCTATTTTTATTGATCTGAGTAGTTGGGTCAAATTTTATATACTCTATATCCTGAGCAACGGTCTCGTAACTGATTGCCGCAAAAATATCATTGGCTACCAGGAAATTAGTTTCCAGACTATCATGTATGTAATAAGTACCTTGTGCAGAAGATCCAGGCAGAATTGCTCTAACGGAAGTCGCAGTATTTTTCTGACCTCTGATTCTGACATCATTAGTCAGATCATAAAAAATTGGATCTGATTTGGTTGCGGTATAATTCTGCCATACGACATGTTTCGGACTGTTATCACCTTGAATTTTAAATTTGAAAGAGGAGTTACCGTCAAGGTCAAAATTTCTCGGATATGTAACACTAACGTAGTTTAAAGCATGAGCCTGATAGGTCACACCCGAAACAAATTGCGGGTCGAAACGGAAATAAGTAGCATTGCCTCCAATAAGAGAGGAATTGAGACTCATTGACTTACGAATTACCTTATAACCATCAAAAAAAGTGTCTAATACCTGAGTGAATGTATTGTTGTCTTTGCTGACAAATAACTTAAACTTATGGTCGTAAGGAATGGTTTTGTCAAATTTATCGCTTGCTCCTGAAGACGCGAAACTGAATACCGGTAATGGTCCGGCTGAATTGTAAAATCTGGTTTCAGTCGATGCCAGATAGTTAGAGTATCCTGTTCCGTTTCCGAAAACGATACTTCCGTATCCTTCTGTTTCTGTATAGTCAGGATTACTTGCTGTTGAACCACCAACATCTTCTCCCCGACCAAAATTGTAACGATCAACATATTGAGTAAACGATTCATGAAGGAAATACGGAACTTCAGGATAGGAGGAAAAATTAGTGTTTGAATAGTTTTTTAAATGCCTTGGAACCACTGTAGAGGTTGAAGGCAGAAATGTAAGGTAATAGTTAGAGGTATCAGTGATTACACTATAACGGTCGTTGGCAAGGAAGTTAGGGTTGCCATATAGTTCTTTGTCAAGCTCACCATCGTTTAGCTGAGCATAAAATTCAATAAAATCATAATTGTTGAAGATATTATCATTTTCTCCGGCAACATAAATTGGAATTTCTTTACCCTTGTAAAACATCTGCCACTTTTTAGGATTAACAGTAGACAGGTCCAGTTTCATGTCGGTAGCAGCAGGAATCAGCGACGTATAGTCTATTCTATAGATTCCTTCTCTTCCAATTTTGATTTTAAAATATTTCTGATTGTTCTTGATCCATTCGTTGCCATAGGTTTGTGCTTTAAGGGAACCAACCGAGAATAATAATAACCAAAATAGTAATTTTCTCATGTGTAATAGTGTATTTTCTACAAATATATGCATTTTTGCCTCTATTTCTGTGCAAAAATTATGCAAAACACCAATGCCTCTGTATTGTTTCTGATTCCGATGCCAATTTCTGAAATTGAGCTTAATTGGAGCATACCTTTAAATGTAATTAATGAAATTTCTAAAATACAAGTATTTATAGCTGAAAATGCTAAGACCTCAAGGCATTTTTTGAAGTTAATAAAACCAGATATTAAATGGACTGAGATAGAGGTGATAGAGTTGGATAAACATCATTTATCAACACAAATTGAGGAATTAAAGTCTGTTTTAAGAAGCAATCAGTCGGTTGGCTTAATGTCTGAGGCTGGTTTACCTTGTATTGCAGATCCCGGGAATTTGATTGTCAGAGCGGCTCACGACATGGGTATCAGAGTAAGACCATTGACCGGTCCCTCATCGATAGTTCTGGCTCTGATTGCAAGTGGTATGAATGGGCAGGATTTCAGATTCAATGGGTATGTCCCAAGTAAACCTGAAGAGAGAAAAAAGGCAATACAGCAACTGGAGAAATTAAAAAGAGAAGCTACACAATTGTTCATAGAAGCCCCGTACCGTAATGAAAAAATGCTGGAGGATTTAACAAGAACGCTTCAACCGGACACGAGATTGATGGTTGCTAAGGATATTACCGGAGAGAATGAATGGATAGTTTCTCAGCCTGTATCGTGGTGGAGAAAGCAAAATATCACCCTTGGAAAAGTGCCTTGTCTGTTTGCAATTGGACAATGATTAACTATTTACTGCTGTTTCAATTGTTAATTGCAAAAACCTGAATGGATAACAACACAAAAGGAAAAATACTAAAACTATTAAACTATAATTTAGACCTACATCAAATGACGGATTACTGTATTTAAGATGTATCTCTGTTCCTGGCAAAGATTTCAATCCTATCAATCCGTTTTTATTAAAAATTGTTGCATTGTCTCCTGCGCTCCAGCCGTTCTGCCACCTAAGAGACAATGTAGTTGTGGAGTCTTCAGACTGAATAGTAATTACGTGAGGTGAGAAGTATTTTAATTTACCATCTTTTACAAAACTTTCAAGAGTATCTTTTACAGTAGGTAAATGCATAGGCTCATATGCCGAAATCAGAAACTGATTTTTTTTCAAACTTAAAAAGTGAAAAGGGAAAGTGCCTCCCAGATTTCTAACTGCAAAATTTGCGGTGCTATCTTTGGGAATTTCCTCAATTCTTGGTGTATGTACCAGGTTTCTTGAAAGGGCATTAAAATTTAATGTATTACTTAAAGTAACACTAATTAAAATAATATAAATAAGATTATTATCTTTTAATTTATTTAGTATTAATGATGCTCCAATGACTATAGCAAAAATCAATATAAAAGCAAATCTGTAAGGGGCTCTTAATCCGTTAAAGAATGGAAGTGAATGGTGTATCAGGTACCAGGGATTAACATATTCAGGTTGATTTCCCAGGCCAAGCCAAATTAAAAATACTAATAATATCAACCAGGTTTTGAAATTTGGCAGATGTTTTCTGTAGACAATAATTAACAAAGGAAGTAATAAGCCAGTTCCGATAGAAACTTCGTGCCAGCCATGAGGTGTTCCGGTGTCTGTTGTTGTGTCATTAAGAGCATGCAGCCAGACAAGCAGGTTTATTTTACTATCGTCGTTGACTAATCTTGGTGAGGTTGACCATAAATCCATTACTGGTATGAGTTTCCAGAGGCTTAATCCTATCGCAAACCCTATGCTAATCAGCATAAAAATGGCTTTTTTAGTGCTTAAATCTTTGTTAATAATACTTCCGGTTAACCAGAACAGAAGGGTTATAACAGATACAATAAAAACAAAAGGAGCACCACCACAGATAAATTGTGTAAGAATCAGTATGGGCAGACTTAAATGAATAAATTTACCAGATCTTACATACCTCAGATACAGCCAGAACAAAGCGGGAATCAGATAGAAATTTAAAAAATTACTGTGTCCGGCTTCGATAATATGCCGTCCAAAATATGGTGTCGAGCAAAGTATCATGCTAAGCAAGATGGAAAGAAATGTATCGCTTCCAATCGATCTTAGCAATTTATGACATCCGGTTAATCCCAGCATAATCGCAAATAGTATACTTACTTTATAGCCATAGAAAGTGCCAAAAACCAGTATTGGAAGAAAGAAAATGCTAAAGTGAGCAGCTTGAGGATTAGCATCCAGATCGCTACCAAAAGCAAGAAATGGATTGAAATGGGGAAACTGTCCAAACTCTAAAACAGACTTACGGGCAACTTCATAAGTGGCGTATGTTAAGTCCCAGTCGCCTGTCCCGTAAAACCCCCAGTTTCTTGGCAGCCACAAATCGGTAATAAACAAACTCCATAGAACGAACAGAATGAAAGTTCCGGTTCTGGAGGTTATCCAGGTAAGAAGTTTATTGTTGTTATTCATAGTATACAAAAAAGGGGCACCAGGCCCCTTTAATTATTTAAGTTTGAAAGCCTTTTTGACTTTATCAACGTAGTCTAATTTTTCCCAGGTAAAGAGTTCCACTTTCATGGTTTTCTTTTTACCATCAGGCATAGTGAAAGTTTTGCTTACCACTTTATTTTCTCTGCCCATATGGCCATAAGCGGCGGTTTCACTGTAGATAGGAGATCTCAGTTTGAAACGTTGTTCAATAAAGTATGGGCGCATATCGAAGATATTTTCAACGATTTTAGAGATTTCGCCATCTGTCATTTTAACTTTAGCAGTACCATATGTATTCACATTGATACTGGTTGGTTTAGCAACACCGATTGCATAAGAAACCTGAACCAGAGCTTCTTTGCAAAGACCAGCAGCCACAAGATTTTTAGCGATGTGACGAGTTGCGTATGCAGCACTTCTGTCAACTTTACTTGGATCTTTACCACTGAATGCACCACCACCGTGAGCGCCTTTACCACCGTAGGTATCAACGATAATTTTTCTGCCGGTTAGTCCGGTATCACCATGCGGCCCGCCGATAACAAATTTACCGGTTGGGTTGATGTGGTAAGTGATGTTGTTGTTGAACAGTTTTTTGTATTTAGGATATTTAGCTTTTACTCGCGGAATAAGGATATCGATAATATCTTTTTTAATTTTAGCAAGCATTTTCGCTTCTGTATCAAAATCGTCGTGCTGAGTTGAAACAACGATGGTATCGATTCTTACTGGTTCGTTTTTATCGTTGTATTCAAGGGTTACCTGACTTTTAGCATCAGGTCTGAGATATTTAATTGCTTTATTTTCTCTTCTAAGGTCTGCTAATTCAATAAGGATTTTATGGGCTAAATCGAGTGCAAGAGGCATGTAGTTGTCAGTTTCTACAGTTGCATAACCGAACATCATACCTTGGTCGCCGGCACCTTGTTCTTCCTTTTTCTTCTTATCAACTCCCTGGTTTATGTCAGAACTTTGTTCGTGAATGGCAGAGAATACACCACAGGAATTAGCTTCGAACATATATTCACTTTTTGTGTAACCAATTTTTTTGATCACATCTCTTGCGATTGTCTGAACATCCAGGTAAGCAGAAGATTTCACTTCACCTGCAAGTACCACCTGACCAGTTGTAACAAGTGTTTCGCAAGCTACTTTACTTTGAGGATCAAATGCGAGGAAATTATCTATCAAGGCATCACTGATCTGATCGGCAACCTTGTCTGGGTGTCCTTCTGAAACGGACTCTGATGTAAATAAATAAGGCATGTTTTTCTAAAATTGTTGCAAAAGTATGATTTAATTTTTGTGTTATCAATCTAATAATTTCAAATTATCACCATAAAATGTGAATTGTCTGAATTGTCAATGGTGAATTTCTTCACCTTCCATTTTGCTTACCGCAACTGTAGCAACAGCATTACCAACGACATTTGTGGCAGTTCTGCCCATATCCAGAAACTGATCTATAGGCAAAAGTAAAGCAAGTCCGGCTTCGGGTATTCCAAAACCAGCAACGGTAGCAGCAATAACGACTAAAGATGCTCTCGGAACACCTGCAATTCCTTTACTGGTTATCATTAATACCAGAAGCATGGTGATTTGCTGACTTAATTCAAGATGCACACCATAAGCCTGGGCAATCAGCATAGAGCCGAAAGTCATGTACATCATACTTCCATCAAGGTTGAAGGAGTATCCAAGCGGCAAGACAAAACTGGTAATTTTCTCTTTGATTCCGAATCTGTCCAGTTGATTAAGTAATTTTGGATAGGCAGATTCGCTACTGGCAGTTGCAAAAGCCAGCATCAGAGGTTCTTTAATATGACTGAGCAGTGACCATATTTTGTTTTTGATAAAGGCAAATCCAAAACCAAGAAGTACTACCCATAGTAAGGCTAATCCTCCATAGAACATCAAAATAAGTTTACTGTATTTCTCCAGTACTCCCAGACCTTCTTTGGCAATAACTACTGAAATAGAACTAAATACTGCCAGAGGAGCCAGCCACATGATAATATTTGTAAGTTTTAACATGGCATGGGCCAGAGAATCCATCAATTTAATCATAGGTTCACCTTTCTCTCCAATACCCGACAAAGCGAGTCCGAAAAAGACCGAGAAGATAACAATCTGCAGAACAGTTTTATGACTTGAGAGTGCCACTATAATATTCTCAGGAAATAACTGATCAAGAAAATGCAGTAAAGTAAATTCTTCACCTTTTAAACCAACAGTTGCATCAGGTTTTATCTGACTGGCAAAAGCTAAGCCTGGTTCCAGAATATTGACAAGTATCAATCCTAAGGTCAGAGACATCAGACTCGCAAACACAAACCAACCGATAGTTTTAACACCCATTCTTCCAATAGTTTTGGCATCACCTATACCTGCAACTCCAACCACCAGTGTGCTGAGAACCAGAGGAGCGATAATAAGTTTAATCAATCTGAGGAAAATGTGATTTCCTAATGAAGTATACTCTACAAACAGGGCAATAGATTCCTTGTCGCCAACAAACACTTTATTGACCAGAGCGCCTGCAATAATTCCAAGTATTAGTCCACCAAGAATCCAGTATGTTAGTTTATTTTTCATATTCATTTATTGTTAACCGAACAACCATTCGAAAGCTTCTTCAACTTTACCAATTTTTACCAGTTGTATTTTCGACTGATGTTGTTCAATGCCTTTATTATATTTTGAAATCATGATTTCTTTGAAACCAAGTTTTTCAGCTTCAGAGATTCTTTGTTCTATGCGTGATACTGCTCTTACTTCACCACTCAGACCAATTTCGCCAGCGAAAGCAATGTCTTTATTGATTGAAATATTCTGATAGGAAGAAAGAATAGAGGCTACTATTCCCAAATCAAGTCCGGGATCTTCCAGCTTCATACCACCAGCAATATTGATGAATACATCTTTGATACCTAATTGAAATCCGCAACGTTTTTCGAGAACTGCAAGCAACATGCTTAAGCGACGGAGATCGAAGCCATTACTGGTTCTTTGTGGGGTACCATATACTGCAGTACTAACCAATGCCTGTGTTTCTAGAAGGATAGGGCGAATACCTTCGACTGCACAACTGATACTCGAACCACTTAAATGGTCTTCGCGTTCACTAATTAGAATTTCGGAAGGGTTTTCAATTTCTCTTAAACCTGTTCCTTTCATTTCGTAGATGCCAATTTCTGAAGCTGAACCAAATCGATTCTTAAGCGTTCTTAAAATACGGTAGTTATAATGTCTGTCTCCTTCAAACTGCAATACAGTATCCACCATATGTTCCAGAACTTTTGGTCCGGCAATATTGCCATCTTTATTGATGTGTCCGATCAGGAAGACCGGAACATTGGTTGATTTGGCAAATCTTAATAATTCTGCAGTGCATTCTTTGATCTGACTAATGCTGCCGGGAGGAGAGTCAATAGATTCGCTTGATAATGTCTGAACGGAATCTACAATCAGAATTTCGGGAACATCTTTTTGAAGATACTGTAATAGATTGTCAAGAGAAGTTTCGCACATCACATAACAGTTGCTGTTGTTTATGCCAATTCTCTCAGCTCTCATTTTTAATTGAGATTCACTTTCTTCGCCACTGATGTATAGTACTTTTTTCTGCAGATTAAGTGCCAGTTGAAGTAAGAGTGTAGATTTTCCTATCCCGGGCTCACCACCAATCAATGTGATAGATCCGGTTACTAGACCACCACCTAAAACCCTATTCAGTTCATTGTCCTGCAACACTAATCGTTGCTCGTGTCCTTCAACAATATCATGGATTTTAACGGGCTCGGACTTAGTATGTCCTGACTTCCCCCAGATTTTTTTTGCACCCCCTGATTTTTGCACCACTTCTTCAGTAAAGCTGTTCCATTCTTCACATGAAGGACATTTACCCAACCATTTAGTGGCCGAGTGACCACAGTTTTTACAGAAATATTTTACAAGTGCTTTTGACATCAGATAACTCACAAAGGTGCATCAATATTCATAAATATTTTGCATTTAACCAGTAAAAATATTTCTAATTTAAAAAGAAATAGGGGTAGTTAGGATAATTATTTTCTATTTTCGCAGTTAGATCATCAAAGACCAAATGACAAATATGAAGAAACGCACAGTTACTGTTAGCTTAATGAGTTTATTTTTACTTTTTGCGGTAAATCTGTCCGGACAGACGGGAGAGACCATTGAAGGGATTGCAGAAAAACCTTCTGGCCATCAGATAATAAAAGACAAGTTTATCGAAGGAGATCCGGTCTGGATGACGCCAGTATTAATTTGTTTTCTGGTTGGATTAACTATAGTCATTGAACGTTTAATTACTTTGTATTTATCTGGAATTAATACACGGAAGTTTATTTCAAGGATTGAGGATATTCTTAAAAAAGATGGTTTGGAAGCTGCTAAAAAAGAGTGTCAGATAACTAAGGGGCCTGTAGCCAGCATTTATTATCAGGGTCTGGATAGGGTTGAAGAAGGCATCGAGAAGGTTGAAGCTTCTGTCCAATCATATGGCTCTGTTCAGATGGGCATTCTTGAAAAGGGTTTGGTATGGATTTCTTTATTTATCGCTTTATCGCCAATGCTCGGTTTTTTGGGAACAGTAGTCGGTATGATTCAGGCGTTTGATAAGATTGCTGAAGTAGGTGACATCTCTCCAACTATTGTAGCAAGTGGTATTAAAGTTGCGCTACTAACAACTGTTGCAGGCTTAATAGTTGCCATTATTTTACAGGTCTTTTACAATCTTATACTTTCAAAAATTGACAGCATTGCCAGTGATATGGAAGAGGCATCAATTGCATTAACGGATATGCTTATCAAAAATAAAATTGTTAAGTAGATGAATAAATTAGCCAGAAATATTTTTTATGGTACAGGCATAGGGATTTCTATGGCTTTAACAATGGCCATTTATTTATCCGGTAGAAATCAGACAGGTATCCTTGTAGGTGCAGGATTGATAGTTATGTACATATTGATTGTACTGGCGATTGTTGCAGCAATCATCATGGCTGTAAAAGCTATTAGAAATTCACCAGGAAAAAGAAAATGGGTTGTTACTTCAATCGGTATATTGTTGGTGCTTGTTGGTATTGGCTACTTGATAGATGCCCGCACTGTTAAGAATTCATATCTTGAATATGGCATTCAGACAACAACAGCCAGCGGATTAATAGGAGGAGCATTAATTGCCACCTGGATTATTTTAGTTGTTGCAGTAATCGTTAGCTTATACACTGCGTTTTCTGATTTTAAAAATCGATTGTAATAATGCCAAGACTGAAGCGTTCAATACCAGAAATTAATGCCGGCTCAATGGCTGATATTGCATTTTTGTTGCTTATATTTTTTTTAGTGACTACAAGTATTGATAGCGATAAAGGTATTGCAATAAAATTGCCTCCAAAGTTTGATAAAACACAGGTTTTACAGAAAATAAAAGAAAGGAATGTTTTTGAGGTTTTGATTAATTCGCAGAATCAGTTGCTGGTAGAGGGGAATTACATGGAAGTATCGGAGCTTTGTCAGGCTGCCAAAGCATTTATCAGGAATCAGGAAAAGAACCCTGCATTCAGCGAAAGTCCGGATAAGGCGATTATATCTCTCAAGAATGATGTATCTACCACTTATGGTGCTTACCTGCAGGTTCAAAATGAACTTAAAAGAGCTTATAATGAACTACGCGACGAGGCATCAAGAGATAAATTTGGTGTAGCATTCGATGATTTGGTTAAAGGCAGTTCCAGGGAACAGGAAATATTGAGTATGTATCCTCAAAAGATATCGGAGGCAGAACCAGAGGATATTAATAAAGATTAGAAGTAAGAATGGCAAAGTTTAAAAGAAAGCAGAGCATACAGTCGCAGACTATCAATACAGCATCTTTACCTGATATTGTATTTATGCTTTTATTTTTCTTTATGGTAGTTACCAAGATGAAGAACAACGAAGTCAAAGTTTTAATTACACCCCCAGCGGCCTCTGAAGCTGCAGTGCTTGAAAATAAACAGGTAACAACCTATATATACATTGGCAAACCAGTCAGACCAGATATTTATGGTTCCTCGGTGAGGGTACAATTGAACGATGCATTCAAGGAGGCTACAGAAATACCTGCCTGGGTAGAAGAAGAGAAGAAGCGAATCCCAGCGCATCAGACTGAACTATTTACGGTGTCTATCAAAGCTGATAAAACTATAAAAATGGGGATTCTGACAGATGTGAAGCAATCTCTGAGAGAGGCCAATGCATTAAAGATTGTCTACAGTGCGAACAAAGGAAAATCTTTGGGTACTAAATAAAAAAACCCGCTTACGAGCGGGTTTTTTTATTTAGTAAAATATGATTACCAGATGCTGACGCGCTGATCAGCAGGGATCCACATTTTGTCGCCTTCTTTTACACCCCATGCAGCGTAAAATTCTGGTAAATGTTTCAGTGGACCATTGATTCTGTATCTTGCAGGTGAGTGTGGATCTGTTTGTAAACGGTTTCGAAGTTCTTCGTCTTTAATATTATTGTGCCATACCTGAGCCCAGCTAAGGAAGAATCTTTGCTGCCAGGTAAATCCATCAATTTTTTCAGGTTCCGGTTTGCCTTTAAGCGAACGTTCTAAAGCGTAATATGCTAAAGTTAATCCACCAAGGTCGGCAATGTTTTCTCCGATTGTCAGTTCACCATTGATATGAACTCCAGGTAAAGCTTCGAAAGAAGAGAAGTAATCGATGTATTTTTTGCTCAGGTTTCTAAAGTTCTCAGAATCCTGATTCGTCCACCAGTTTTTCAGATTTCCAGCATCATCGTATTGAGCCCCCTGATCGTCGAAACCATGGGTAAACTCGTGTCCGATAACAGCAATGATACCGCCATAATTGATAGCATCATCGGCATTTGGATTAAAGAAAGGTGCTTGTAAAATTCCGGCAGGGAATACAACTTCGTTATTTAAAGGGTTGTAATAGGCATTTACCATTTGAGGGGCCATATACCAGCGTGCTTTATCTACTGGTTTACCAACATCTTTAAGCATTTTTTTATGGCTCCATAAAGTATTGCTGATTACGTTCTCGATAAGAGTTTTAGCTTGTACTTTAATAGTGGAGAAATCTTCCCATTTGTCAGGATATCCAATTTTATAGGTAAAGGTAGAAAGTTTCTTTTTAGCCATCATTTTAGTGCTATCGCCCATCCAGGTGATTTTATCAATTCTTTCGCTGTAAACTGCTCTGACATTTTCAATCATTTCAGCCACTTTTTTCTTTGATGATTCAGGAAAAAATTCTTTCACATAAAGGCGACCAAGAATATTGCCTTCTCCAAGACCTTCAGTAATATCAATTGCCTGAATATCTCTTTTCTTTTGTTCTTTAATGCCACTTTTTATAGTGCCATAAAAATGGAATCTTTCATCTTTAATAGCTTTGTTTAAATACCCTGCAAAAGTAGAAATCAATTTGTTATAAGTATATAATTTTAAAGTTTCTACAGGTGTTTTGCTCAATAAATTATTTAGATCATTAAAGTATTGGGTATTATGCACGATTATCTCATTTGTAATGATTCCTTGTTTGGCGGCGAACATCACCCAGTCAACTTTCGGAGAGAGTTTACTTAACTCAGAAGTTGGGATTTTGTTATACGTTTTAATCGGGTCTCTCATTTCCACATTGCTCAGCTGAATGGCGGCAAGTTCGGTTTCAAAATCGAGTATGGTTTGACCAGGATTGGCAACTTTTCTGTTGCACAAGCCCATCATTTTATCAATGTATTTGACAAATTCGGCACGAATCATGGTCATGCGCTCGTCTTTTCCTGAGTAGTAACTTTTCTCGCCTAAACTCAACCCTGACTGCGACCATTTTACTGCATTCATTTTACTGTTTCTGTCATCAGCATCAACATAAATACCGACAACTGACGACACGCCAATCATTTGTAATTCGCCAGATACAGCTGTCCAATCTTTTAAAGATTTGATACCATCAATTTTAGCGATGTATTTTTTAAGTGGCGTTAAGCCGAGTTTTTCGATGCTGGCTGTATCCATGTAAGAACGGTACATATCCGCAATTTTCTGTTCGTCGCTGCCAGGTTTAGCTGTTTTATTGCTGATTGCTCTGTCTATAATACCTTTCAGATTGACTTCATTATTTTCTTTGTTCAGAATTCCAAAAGCACCCCAGTTACCTTCAGTTGCTGGGATAGGGTTATTTTTTTTCCAGTTACCGTTTGCGTAACTATCGAAATCATCGGTTGGTTTATGTTCGAGATCTAAAGAAGAGATATCGAACGCCGGAATAATTTTAGCCATTAAAGATTGAATTGAAGCTCTGGTTTTGCTGGTAACTGTCACAAATGTAAAGCTGCCCAGAATAAGGACAGGTGATGCCAGTACAAAAAATCTGGTAATTAGTCGTTTCATGGTGGCAAGAATAAGAATTTTTCAGTAATTTCGTAGACTATGTTCGATAAACGAGCCATTTTTCCATTGATATACCTGATTTTTATGATGATTCCGCAGATTTTATCTGCTCAGGGACCAGACATTAAATTTGATGTGGATACCGCAGATTTTGGTGTTGTGGCAGAGGGAGATTCTGTGATATATGACTTCTGGTTTACCAATGTGGGGAAGGATTCAGCTAAAATTAATCAGGCTTATCCAGCTTGCGGATGCACTTATCCGACTTATACCCAGGGCAAAATTGCACCTGGAGCAAGAGGTAAAGTTCACGTAGTTTTTCATAGCAAAGGCTTTGGTGGGCAAACACTATTGAAAGAGGTAATCATTATTAATACCGGACCAGAACGCTATGCCAGGTTTAAAGTAAAAGTAGTTAATGCAGCCTTCAAAAAAGAGCTTGAAGAGTATAAGAAACAGATGGAGTCATCTGGAAAGAAGAACAGAAAAAGGAAGAAAAAGTAAAAAATGTACAAGAAGGTTTTAATTACTGGAGCTAATGGTTTATTGGGACAAAAACTCATAGACTTATATTTACAACAACCTAATAAAATATTAATAGCCACAGGCATTGGTCCTTGTCGCCACGAAAGAAAAGGCGAGTTCAGATACGAAGAACTGGATATAACAGACGAGAAAAGAGTGATGTATCTTATCAAGGAAATTTCACCAGATGCAGTAATTCATACTGCTGCTATGACTAATGTAGATGCTTGTGAAACAGACCACGCTACATGTGATAAGTTAAATGTCGACGCTGTTAAATATCTGGTCAAAGCCTGCAATGAGGTTTGGGCTCATTTGATTCATATTTCTACAGACTTTATTTTTGACGGTACGCATGGTCCGTTATCTGAAAAGGAAATCCCTAAACCAATTAGTTATTATGGCTGGTCGAAGTATAGGGGCGAGCAGGAAGTGATAGAACATTGCAAGGATTATACGATATTAAGAACGGTGCTAGTTTATGGAGTAGTCTCTGACATGAGTCGCAGTAATATAGTTTTATGGGCAAAAGGTGCTTTAGAAAAACAACAACCCATGAAGGTTGTGAATGATCAGTTCAGAACACCTACTCTTGCAGAAGATCTGGCAATGGGGTGTTTTTTATCTGAATCGAAGTTTGTGAGAGGTATTTTTAATATTTCTGGCAAAGACTTTTTAAGAATAGATGAACTGGTACACAAAGTGGCTGATTTTTTTGGATACGATAAATCTTGTGTAAGTACCACCAGTTCAGATGTATTAAATCAGGCAGCAAAACGCCCTCCTATTACTGGTTTTCTGATCGACAAAGCCAGAAAGGAGTTAGGATATGAGCCGCATAGTTTTGAAGAAGGCTTAGCGATTGTTGCAGAACAGTTAAAAAATATTAAATGAATTATTTATATGTAATGTTAGGAGGCGGTTCAGGAGCATTGTGCAGGTATCTTGTGCAGGAGTTACTGGGTAAGAGCAATGCTCAAAGTTTTCCTTTTGCTACATTTTTTGTCAACATAACTGGTTGTTTTCTTATAGGAATTCTGGCAGCTTTGGCTTTTAAAATGAGATGGTCAGAAACGCTAACATTGCTTGTGTTTACAGGGTTTCTTGGAGGTTTTACCACTTTTTCTTCATTTTCACTTGAGTTTTTTCAGTTATTAAGAAATAATCAAAGTGGAATAGCGTTTTTATATTTAGGTTTAAGTAATATTGTTGGATTAGGCTTATGCGGTTTAGGTTACTATCTGATAAAATGAGAAGGAGTTTACTACATATAATCATGTTTGTTGTCCTGATTTTACAGGCAAAGCAATCTATGGCACTTCAGATTATCATTAATATGAGTGAGAGTCAGAAGAATCATTTAAAATCTTATGGTATTGCCTATTGGGTTTTGGGTAAGGGCGGTGAAGTAGACTGGCTGCTTAATTACGACGGAGGCAGTTTTATGTTTAATTATGATGTTACATACGAAAATGAATGTAAAATAAGGGGTGTAGGTTATGAGGTAATAGCAGAGGCGAAGGCAAATTCCATACATACAGAGATTGCTAATCCGGAGGCGAATATGGAAAGTGTAAAGTTGTTAAAGGCACCTAAAATTGCAGTTTACACGCCCAAAAACAAGCAACCATGGGACGATGCGGTAACGATGGTTTTAGAATATGCTGAGATTCCTTATGATAAAGTTTTTGATGATGAGGTTTTAGAAGATAAATTATTGTTATACGACTGGCTTCATCTGCACCATGAGGATTTTACTGGTCAGTATGGTAAATTCTGGAACAGTCACAGAAATGCTCCCTGGTACATTGAAGAGGTGAAGGAGAGTGAAGCCAATGCCGCCAAGCATGGGTATGCAAAAGTTTCTGAAATGAAACTGGCAGTGACAAAAAAGATAAGAGATTTTGTTTTGGGTGGTGGATTTCTATTTGCCATGTGCAGTGCCACAGACACCTATGATATTGCTCTGGCAGCTGATGGAGTGGATATAGTTGAAAGTATGTTCGACTACGATGGTGTTGACCCGGATGCCCAGGAAAAATTAAACTTCAATAATACATTTGCATTTAAGGATTTTCTGGTAGAAAAAAGTCCCTACGAATACGAGCATGCCTCTATAGACAATACCCTTTCTCACCAGTTTGTAGAAGAAGCAAACGATGTATTTACATTATTTGATTTTAGTGCAAAGTGGGACATAGTACCTACAATGTTATGTCAGAATCACACCCAGACAATAAAAGGATTTATGGGTCAGACCACCTCTTTCAGAAAGCAATACATTAAAAGTGAAGTTTTAATTCTCGGTGAGAACAAAGCGATGGAAGAGGCCCGGTATATTCATGGCACTATGGGCAAGGGTACCTGGACATTTTATGGCGGTCACGACCCCGAGGATTACCAGCATTATATAGAAGAACCTCCAACCAATCTGGCTTTGTTTCCTAACAGTCCGGGGTACAGATTAATTTTAAACAACATTCTTTTTCCAAGTGCTAAGAAAAAAAAGTTGAAAACTTAAATTTAATCATTTAAATTTGAAAGTATTATGCAAATCTTTAAATCACTGATTGAAAAAACCGCCTATGGGGTGTGCACCAAGATCGGAGAGAAGATTGGTTTAAGCACCCGTCGGATTAGAGTATTCTTTATTTACACCAGTTTTCTGACGCTTGGTTCACCAGTAATTATCTATATGATTCTGGCGTTTTGGATGAACATGAGAAATTATGCCAGAGAGAAACGCACGGCAGTGTGGGATCTTTAAGATTCAACAATATCGACCTTGCTGATACCACTTACGCGATATTCTTTATTACTTGGTTGTTCAAAACATTGATACCAGCTTCTTAGTTTTTTCCCCTTTTTAAAAATTCTCCCTGTATCGAGTTTGAAGAGTGCGCCGAATGGCACTTGTTCTAACAGAAGTTTCTGATCTTTGTCGTATCTGGCAAGCACTTTCATCAGATGCGCATCACTACAACTACTGGCAGAGGGATCGTGCATATAATGACGGATAGCAGTAATAATATCATCAGGTAATTGGTGGTGAGAAACCACTGGCTGAAGCATAGTTTTAAATTCTGCTTTCCATTCTCTGCCGTGTGGTTCAATTCTATTTCTGAATTTTTCGAAAGCGGTTAAATGAGCTACTTCATGCAAGAAAGTAATCAGAAAATTGTATGGATTAAGATCTTTGTTGACTGTGATTCTGTGATGTCTGCTATCGATTCCCGGAGAGCGATAATCGCCAAATTTGCTGCTTCGGGGCTTATTGAGTTTTAATTGAATTTTATATTGAATTAAAAGATCAACAACATAGCTTTCGGTACCTTCAGGAACGAAACGTTTGATTTTTTCGGTTAGTTCAGCTTTAGTCACGGTCGGCTTCTTAAATCTATCAATCCTCGTCTTCAGACAATTGTCTTGTATATTCCTGGTAAATTAGTTCTAACTCGTTATACCATTCAGTACCATATTGTCTGATGAGAGGTTCTTTTAAAAATTGAAATACGGGGAGGTTTAGTTTTTTACCAAGAGAGCATGCGGCTTTACAGATGTTCCATTGATGGTAATTTAGAGAATCCATATCACCAATTTTACCAACTCTGATGGGATAGAGATGACAACTAATAGGTTTATAGTAATCACTTTTTCCATCTTTAAAGGATTTTTCAATGGCGCAACTAAGGATTCCTTTTTCTCTGAAGGCAAAAACACATTCACCGGTAGGAAGGCAGGTTGTTGCCATGTCTCTTTCATCAAAACCTTCTGCAAAACCTTCAAATTTTAATAATTCCAGACCTTTGCGGGTCATGTACGGCTTAATAAGTTCGATGTTTCGCTGAATATCTTCTATGTCTGTGGCATTGAGAGGTGCACCTCTGTCTCCCTCAACACAGCAGGCACCTTTGCAGGCGTTTAGGTCGCAGACAAACTTCTGAGTGAAGAGTTCATCAGATAGCAAAGTATTGCCATGTTCAATTATCATTGCTGATTAAGGTATTTCTGGAATCCTTTTGCTTCCAGATCAGATGCTTTTTCAAGAACAGTATCTTCCATTTCCTTCATGAACTTTGATATTTCATTCCAGATGGCTGGTTTAGATTGAGCAACTATTTTTGCGGCATATAAACCAGCATTTTTTGCTCCATGAATGGCCATTGTACCAACAGGTATACCGGGAGGCATCTGTACAATACTATAAAGGGAATCGGTTCCGGACATTGTAGAAGATTTAATAGGAACACCAATAACAGGTAATTCAGTTAAACTGGCAGTCATACCCGGAAGATGTGCTGCTCCCCCCGCACCTGCTATGATACATTTATAGCCATCTTTTCTGGCATTTTGTGCGGCTTCATACATTCTTTTAGGTGTACGGTGAGCACTAACAATGGTTAATTTATAGGTGATACCCATATTGTCAAGTACCATGGCAGCTTCTTTCATTGTTGGAAGATCGCTGTCTGATCCCATAATAATTAGAACATCTTTCATCTCAGTGGTGATTATGTTGCAAAGATACTTTTTTAAGTGATAAAATAATGAAGTCGTGATTTAGAGTTGTTTCATCCCCAGATGATTTTTAACTACAGTAGCTTTTTCTCTTATTTCCTCAATTGATTCGCCTAGAATTGTAATATGTCCCATTTTTCTTTTTGGCTTTGTATGTGTTTTATTATACAGGTGAATGTATACACCTTTGAGGGCTAAAATGGTATCTAGTCCTGTGATTTCATACAGACCGTTAACACCCTCAGCACCTAACAGATTTATCATGGCTGCTGCTTGAAGAAGCTCGGTGTTTCCTAATGGCATATCCATTAAGATTCTGTTTAATTGTTCGTACTGGCTGGTATAACAAGCTTCGATGGTATGGTGACCGCTGTTATGCGGACGGGGAGCGATTTCGTTGACAAAAATATTGCCTTGTGCATCAAGAAACATTTCGACAGCAAACAAACCAATACCTTGAAGTTTTATAACGCAATCCATCGCAATTCTTTTGGCTTTATCTTCAGTTTCCTGACTAATTTGAGCGGGCGCAAATAGAAATTCCACCAGATTTGCTTTAGGGTCGAATTCCATTTCTGCAGTAGGGAATGTTTGAATTTCACCTTTGCTGTTTCTGGCAACAATGACAGAAAGTTCGATAGCATTTTCCACGAATTCTTCTAGTACAACTGGTTCTGCAAATGGAATGGCATTGTATTGTTCCAGCATGGTTTTTTTATCTACCAGCTCAACTCCTTTTCCATCGTAGCCACCTTTTCTGAGTTTAGCAGCAACTTTATCGCCTTTTAGTTTAAGAAGTTTTTCAGCCCATTCGGTGGTGTTTTCTGCCAGTTCAAAATCTGTAGTTGGAATTTGATGGTGCTGAAAAAAAAGTTTTTGTAAACCTTTATCCTGAATGATTTCAAGAATTTTTGGAGAAGGAATAATGACTTTACCTTCATTTTCTAAATGTTGCAGAGCACCCAGATGTATATGTTCTATTTCGTAGGTTAGAACATCGCAGTTGTTTGCCAGTTCTATGATTTTAGACTCATCCATTAAACTACCGATGATATGCTTATCTGCCAGACCAGAGGCTGGGCAGTCGGCCACGTCCAGAATATGATAATGAATGTTCCAGGGTTTTCCGGCTTCTATGAGCATTTTACCCAACTGACCGCCCCCGATGATACCGATTGTTTTTTTAGATGGCAACATAAATCTGGGTGCAAAAATAGACTATTCATCTTTTTTACTTATCAAATAGATGTAGTTTTTGCCATATAAATTTTGAAATGAATCTGTTTTTGTCAGATTATAGTTTTTTAGCAGGTCATTTTGGTCATCTTTTTTCAAAAATGATGCTCTGCTAAATTCGGTCGTTTTTAGTCCCAGATCTGTATAGACAATCTTTCCGGAATCAAGATATAACCGAATTTGATCAGCAGATATAAATCGGTTTGTAAATTCAAAATTAGTAGTGTAGCAGACCTGATTTTCGACCTGTGCCTTGTTTTCAAAAACAAAGAAAGCGTCGGGGTGTTGCATGTATATATCAGCCTGAAGGTCGGTTTTGCTGATGTTTTCGAAAGTTGAAGGTAGTATCCCGGTAGAAAGGTTCCATACCAGCATAAAAAGAATGATAATAAGTGATCGGGTATAAATGATCAGGTTGTAATTACTGGCAATATAAGCCGTCAACATAAATGGCAGCATCACCATAAATTCGGCATTGCCTGATGATACAAATGCGAATAAAAGATTAAATATAAAAGTGAGCAAGAACAAAAATGAATAGTTGCCTGGTCTCTCTTTATTCTGGAATTTGAGAATTTCGCGCCGTTTTAAAAACAGAAATACCAGCATTTTTAAAAGAATTATCAGAACAATAATAGTGGTGACTGGGTATTTTTTGGCAAGATAAATAAGCTGTCCATGTACCTGAAGAAAGGTTCTGAAAAAATTGACAAAGGTTAATAAAAGAGCTTTAAAACTGATATCAATACCTGCACCTCCAGAATTGTATTGTCCATAAATAAATCCAATGAAACTTACGTTACAGAATCTACATATTACATAGGTTTGAAAATAGATGAGAGGGATTAACAATAAAATAGCAGAAAATACTATTCTGGATTTCAGGGTTCTTTTTGAAAGGAAACAGATATGAATGAACAGGGCGAGGGTCCACCAGATTTGAAGCTGATGCGTACAAACGGCAATAACAGCGAAGAAAGAGGCAAGAGAAGTATGGAGAAGCTTATCTGATTTGATATAAAAATAGGCGGATAAGAAGGTCCACATCAAAGGAAGAATGTACGTTTCGGCGTCTGTAGCAAATCTGAGAAAGCCAAAACCAGAGGCGCAGAATGCAGTGATGATGGCAGCATTTTTAAGAGAACAACCAATAAGTTTTAGTATGTGATAAAAAAGAAACAGTGAAATAGCTGATGCAGAAGTATTTAATAACTGGAGGCTTTTAAGTGCGCTGACAGGAGAGAAGACATTAAGAAATTGGTGGAAATTATATCCAAAGAAATTGTAGAGTAAATGGTGACTGTTGTTAAATAGATCATAGTGGTGTCTGACGCATGCAGCATAGTACCATGAATCTATAGTGGTATTATTATTTGGAAAGAGGAAGCAAAAGACAACTATCAGGAGAATAATTGCGTATGGTAAGTTCTTTTTCAAACCTGATGGTATTATACTTCTACTGATTGGCCGATAGAATTTCTAACCTGTGTGATTTTCTGTATCAGGCTATTGTCGTCTTCAGCGCCATTGCCAATTACAATAACATCTGCTCCGGCTTTATAAGCATTAATTGCAGCATCGGTATTACGGATTCCACCACCGATGATTAAAGGTAACTGGACATTCTTTTTAACTTTAGCAATCATTTTAGGTGAAATACAATTAATAGCACCACTACCGGCGTCCATGTATATACATTGCATACCCATCAATTTTCCGGCAAGAGCAGTTGCTGAGGCAATATCAGGTTTATCAGCTGGTATTGGTTTAGTATTGCTGATATAGGTAACACTGGTTTCTTTACCACCATCTATTAGAAGGTAGGCGGTAGGAACCACATCGAGATGACTTTTAGCAAGAGCTGGAGCGGCAACAATTTGTTTTCCTATTAAATATTCCGGATTTCTGCCACTCAGAAGAGAGAGAAAAAGGATTCCATCAGCCTGTTCGTCGATCATAAATTCGTTTCCCGGGAAGATATAAACCGGACCATTAAAATGGGACTTGATGATTTGCAGAGTATTGGCTAAAATTCCGGAGGTAACCAGACTGCCACCGACAAAAATAAAGTCGACAAAATGGGACTTACAGAGCTGTACAATATTTAATACACTGTCAGGAGACTGATCAGGGTCAATAAGGACAGCCAGACCTTTTTTGTGCTCATTTTTAATAGAGTATATTTGCTGAAGTAAATTTGACATCAGAAGTGTGGAACGCTTTAATTGACGAGGGTAAAGGTAGAACTAATTTTCTAAATGACAAGAAAAATATAGGACTTTTTTGTTTTCAACAAGCGAAGATTAGTACCCCATAAGGGTTTTGCGTTTTCTGTGGAAAAGTCCATTTCATTTTGTGCAAATGATAGGAGTAGTTTTGAAGGACTTCTTTGCTAAAAATTGCATTGAAGTCATTTTTGTTTAAAGAATAATTCAACACCAAAAACGCCAATAATTAATATGCAGCCAAACCTAGACCAAATGAAGAAAGGCCTTAAATTCACAAGGCAAAACACTAAGGAAGGCGTACTTCCGTACGACTTGTTCCAGTATGAATACCGCACCTCGGTGATTAAAAATCCGAATGGTGACATTGTATTCGAAATGAAGAATGTAGAAGTACCTGCTTCATGGAGCCAGGTGGCTACAGATATCTTAGCACAAAAATATTTCAGAAAAGCCGGTGTACCTCAGGCGGATGGCTCTCTGGGAAGTGAAACCAGCGTTAAGCAGGTAGCACACAGACTGG
>JBJTNS010000024.1:0-5443 GCA_046074245.1 Chitinophagaceae bacterium
GTATGTTTGACTACTGGTTTGGCCTCGCCTTTCAGATTTTTGAGTTTAATTGACCAGGATGAAGGAATTGCAGAAATCGGCTCATAAACCAGATCATAAAATTCTAGTTGAGCTCTGTCTTTAGTGATAAAATTTTCGGAGAAACAAGGCAAAACCTGAGCATCAAAATAGTAATCTGAGAGGGCAAAATTGAGAGAATAAGGCGCTTCAGAAGAAGTGTTTTTTCCCCATTGAACAGTTTTTTCAAACTCAGAGGCAACAGATTGAGCGTTTGAAGTGTTTAGTAAAAAATAACAGATAGTGAATATAGAAAAAGCTTTAACAGACATATTGTGACACAAAATTAATGTTTTATGTCGGTGTTAACGATGACAAATAAAAAAAATTGCAAAAAAAATATGATATTACCGAAAAATGACAATATCTTTGTGACAATTCCGTTCAAATCACAAATGAGTATGAAAAAAATCTACGGTTTAATTTTAGGTTTAGCCAGTGCATTACAAATCAATGCGCAGGATCCTGAATTTTCACAGTTCTATGCAGCCCCTGTATACACCAACCCGGCTATGGCAGGAACAGCATTCTGCGGCAGGCAATCAGCCGGTCGTATGTCCATCAACTACAGAAACCAATGGCCAAGTTTACCAGGCACATTCAGATCTTTCAATGCGAGTTACGACCAGCATTATGATAAGATTGGTGGCGGTGTTGGCTTAATGGCTACTTACGACAGAGCTGGAGCAGGTTTATTAACCACCACTTCTTTCAGCGGTGTTTATTCTTATGTACTTCCGGTTAACAAAACCTTCTTTTTAAGAGCAGGTTTACAAGCTTCGTTTGTGCAGAAGGCGATCGACCATACCAAACTAAGATTCGGCGATCAGATTCACCCGACACAGGGTTTCGTATTACCAACACAAGAGCCTACAGCTAATTCAAGTGTGGTATTCCCGAACTTTGCTGCAGGTTTATTAGCGTATTCTGAAAGATTCTATGCAGGTTTCGCGATGCACAACATCACAGAGCCGGTTCAATCATTCTACAGCAATAACGATGGTATAGTGCCACGCAGATACACTTTCCACACTGGAGTAGTAATTCCACTTGACAGAAAGAAATTCTCACAGGCTACCTTCTCTCCTAACGCATTATTCATGATGCAGCAGAACTTTACTCAGATTAACTTTGGTTTCTATGTCAACAAAGGACCGATTGTAACTGGTTTATGGTACAGACAAACCTTAGGCACTTATGGTAATTCTGATGCGTTAATGGTATTATTAGGTTTCAGAAAAGATCGTTTCAAATTTGGTTACTCATATGATATCACAGTGTCTTCAGCCCGTTCTGCAGCTCCTGGTAGTCACGAAGTTAGTGCTTCAGTTGACTGGTGCTTACGCGACAGACCTTTGAGATTCAAACCTTTGAGATGTCCTGATTTTTGATAAAATTTGTATTTGACACAATAAATACACATATTTGCAGTTAATATAGTATCCAACACACATAGAACAAATGAAAAGAAAGAAGAGTCTTATTGCCCTATCAACTGTTTTGGCGGCGGCATTGTTGATTACTCCATCATGTGCCAACAAGAACAAATCCAAAACAACAGGATTTGGCTACAACAGCAAGAAATGGGGCGGATTTGAAAACCACAAATACAAAGGACAGGAAACTGGTCCTGGTCTGGTTTTAGTACCAGGTGGTGCTTTTGTAATGGGATCTACAGAACAAGACGTTCTGTTTGAATACAACAACGTAGAGAGAAAAGCAACTGTAAACTCTTTCTATATGGACCAAACAGAAGTAAGTAACCTGCAATACGGTGAATACGTATGGTGGTTACAAAGAGTATTCGTTACCTATCCTGAAGTGTACAAGCAAGCTTTACCAGATACATTAACCTGGAGAAGCCGCTTAGCCTATAACGAACCATACGTTGAGTACTACTTCCGTCACCCTGCCTACAAAGATTATCCTGTAGTTGGTGTAAACTGGTTGCAAGCTACTGCTTTTGCAGACTGGAGAACAGACCGTGTGAACGAGATGATCTTAGACCGCGAAAAAATCCATCCTTACAAAGACAACAAAGTCATTGACCAGGATAACTTTAATACCAAAGCTTACTTAGCTAATCAGTACGATCCTACTAACAGAAAGAAAAACAAAGGTCTTCCAAGAGACTATCGTACTAAAAAAGGCAAAAGAGACGTTGCGGTTAAAGATGGTATCTTATTACCTGAATACAGACTTCCAACAGAAGCTGAATGGGAATACGCAGCACAAGCTAACATCGGTAACTCTCAATACGAGAACACTGACGAGAAAAGAATTTACTCATGGAACGATCTTACTGTAAGAATGACTCACGGTAAAGAAAAAGACAGAGGTAAAATCATGGCTAACTTCAAACGTGATAAAGGTGACCAGGGTGGTATCGCTTCTCAGTTAAATGATGCTGGTTTCATCACTACTCCTGTTTTCTCATACTGGCCTAACGACTTCGGTCTGTACAACATGGCTGGTAACGTAAGCGAATGGGTTAAAGATGCATACCGTCCACTAACTTTCGAAGATGTTGACGATTTCAACTCATACCGTGGTAACGTTTACACTCAGTTAAAACTGGATGCTTACGGTGAACTAGAAGAGAAAGATTCTTTAGGTCGTTTGATTTTCGAGCCTGTTAAAGACGCTGATAACATCAACAGAAGAAACTACAAAACTTCAGACAATATCGGTTACAAAGACCAATCAACTTATAACAACGAAGAGCAACAATACGAATATGGTGTAACTACCTTAATCAACGATAAAGCTCGCGTGTTCAAAGGTGGTTCTTGGAACGACCGTGCCTACTGGATGAGTCCGGGTACCCGCAGATGGTTAGATGAATCATTATCTACCTCTACTATCGGTTTCCGTTGTGCCATGATCAGAGTAGGTTCGCCAATCGGTAACAGTAAAAAACGCAACAGATCACTGCCTTCCAGCGGTATTGGTCGCGGTAAGAAAAAATAACTTATACAACTTATTGAAAAGCCTTTCAATCGAAAGGCTTTTTTTATTGCCCTATGAGATTCGATCAATACAGATTCCTGCAGATCATAAAAGATAACCTGGCTGAACTCAAGTTTGTCAGACCTACTGACATTCAGTTTAAAGCCATCCCTCCTATTATGAATGGCGAGGATGTTCTTGCCATTGCTCAGACTGGTACCGGTAAAACCGCAGCATTTGCCATTCCTGTAATTGATTATATCGCTCAGCAGGTAGCATCTTCAAAAAAACACTATATCCGCTGTCTGGTGATGGAACCAACACGCGAATTATCCATTCAGATTACCGAAGTTTTTAATCAGATCGGCAAAGGTACCAACGTAAGAGTGCTGAATGTCTACGGTGGTGTCGAACAAGATGCTCAGATTAAAGCTCTGCAACACGGCACTGATGTTTTAATTACTACGCCTGGCAGAATGTTTGATTTGATTCACCAGGGCTTTATTTCGCTTGAAAAACTTGAAATCCTGGTAGTAGACGAAGCTGATCATATGCTTGATCTGGGTTTCCTTAAAGACATTAAAGATATTTTAAGACATATACCAAGAAACAGGCAAACACTTTTTTTCTCAGCTACTATTAACGACTCTATTAAAAAACTGGCTTATAGCATTGTCAGAAATGCCATTCGTATTCAGATATCACCTGAAAATCCGGTAAATAAAAACATTATCCACCAGGTAGCTTTTATTGAGATGGATGATAAGCGTTTTTTTCTGGAGCGACTGGTAAATGAGCATGAAGGCAGTAGAATTCTGGTATTTGTAAGGACTCAGGTAAGAGCTGAAAGAGTTGCCAAAGCACTTGAACGCGCCGGCATCACTTCTGAAACCATTCATGGTGGTAAAGAGCAGGCAGACCGCTTAAAAGTATTAGAATCTTTCAGAAACGGCAATAATAAAATATTAATCGCTACAGACGTTAGTGCCCGTGGGATAGATATTCAAGGTGTCGAATATGTAGTGAACTACGATTTACCTGAACAGCCCGAAAATTATGTCCACCGCGTTGGTCGTACCGGCAGAGGGGGTAAAAAAGGCTTCGCTGTGGCATTCTGCAGCAAAGAAGAAAAACCATTGCTGGCAGATATAGAAGACTATATCGGCACCAAAGTAGATGTTCTGAAAATTGAAAAAGATCTGTACAATGAAACTGTTAGTTTTACAGCAGACGAAACTCAGAACGACTGGAAAACGCTTTTAAAAGAAGCCATTATCGAAGAGGAAAAGCCTAAGAAAAAAGGCAAACGTTAGTGTCTGAATAGGTCTTCAAGCCGGTGCCCCTTTAACAAACACTCTTCATATTCGTGCTCTGCCACAGAATCTATGGTGATAGCACTCCCAACTTTATAAGAAATGTTTTCATCCTGGTGGTGGTATACCAGACTTCTGATAATCACATTAAAATCAAAGTCGCCTTCCGGGTCGATATAACCCAGGCAACCACTATAGATGCCTCTCTGATGATCTTCATAAGCATCAATATGCTTCATCACCTCAAGTTTTGGTGCTCCCGTCATACTTCCCATAGGAAACATGGCTTTCACAATTTCTCCAAATTCTACTGATGGTCTGAGTTCGCCACTGACAGTTGAAATCAGATGGTTGAGTGTCCTGAAAGAGTATGTCCCGAAGAGCTCATCAACTTTTATAGTACCTGCCTGGCAAACATGCGACAAATCATTTCTCACCAAATCGACGATCATGACATTTTCAGCTCTTTCCTTTTCGCTGTTTTTAAGCGCCTCTAACTGCTTACTATTCTCTTCGCCAGTCTTTCTATGATTGGTGCCTTTAATCGGCTGAGAAACCAAAGAATTGCCTTTTTTGGCTAGAAACCGCTCAGGACTGCTACAAAGAATGGTCACCTTTCCTATTCTGGCAAAAGCAGAAAATGGTGCCTGAGTTCTTTCGTTCAATCTCAGCATATACGGCAAAAACGGCACCGAAGGCAAGTGAGCCCGAAACTCGATGCAATAGTTCATCTCATAATATTTACCGTAAAGAATATCCTTTCTGATTTGGTTAACTTTACAGATATAAGACTCTCTGTCGGTTACTGCGTCAAATGTAAAATCAATAATATCTATGGCATCAGGCAAGTGGTATGGTTCATCCAGTTTTGACTGCCATTCGGCAAAATCTGCTTCACTAATACCGTTGTTGTGCATCTCAAGTTCCATACTATTGCGTTTAATTGCAATAACAATTTCGGGGATGAACATTTTGCTTGTAGTATTTTCAGTCTTGTAAGTTTTAGGATACTCCAGATATCCAAAACACCATTTTTTAATTTGAGCGATGTGTTTTGCTGCTTCCTCAGAATTTTCAGGCAGATAGCCTAGCAATCCGAAACCAGCAATTAATTCATATTTACC
>JBJTNS010000025.1:0-6125 GCA_046074245.1 Chitinophagaceae bacterium
AAAGTGCGATTGTAGTAATGGGGCATAGTGGAAACTGGGAATGGGTTTGTAGGGCAGCGCCGATATTTATGAAAAACCGAATAGTAGTGGCTTACAAACCTTTATCAAATCCTTATTTTGAAAAATTAATGTTAAGGGCAAGGACTGAATTGGGAGTCATTCAAATTCCCATGGCACAGATTGGGAAATTTATTTTGCAACAAAAGGAACCTTATCTTTTAATTCTAGCAGCCGATCAATCGCCCAGTGACAGTAAAACAAGTATATGGGTAAACTTTCTAAATCAGGAAACTGCAGTCTTACCCGGACCAGAAAAGCTGGCAGTTAAATTTAATTTACCTGTAATTTTCCATAATGTAAACCGAACAAAAAGAGGTGTTTACAAGTGCACAGCTCAATATTTAGTTAAGGAATCTTCAAACACCCGAAATGCCGAGATAACAGAATTGCATACGAGGCATCTGGAGCAAGAAATTATCAAACAACCAGAAATCTGGTTATGGAGCCATAAAAGGTGGAAACTTAAGAAGTAAATGATACCTGCCTTTATCTAATTTTAGGGATAGAACATCATTAAAAGTCATTAAAACAGAGCTGAGAATTAGTAGTTTATTGTAAACTTTCTAAATTAATAGTTTAGTATTTAAGCAATTACCTTTCGAACTTTTTTTAAAGCTTGCTAGTATCCTGCTATTATTTGTTTTATTTTATTTTTTCAATAAAGGCACTTGCACACTCAAAAAACATATTTATATTTGCAGCCCTATGGCAATGAGTAAAAAATCACTGTTCGAAGCTTCTGAGATTGATCTTAGTGGAGTTTGTAAGGCATTGGGTCATCCGGCAAGAATAAAAATCATTAAAATTTTATTGGCTAAAAACGATCAAACATGTCAGGAGATAGTCGATAAATTACCATTAAGTCAGTCTACCGTGTCCCAGCATCTTAGCGAGTTACGCAATGCTCAGTTAATTAAGGGCAAAAACCATAAAACCAGTGTTATTTATAGTGTAGACAAAGATTTCCTGGCTAAATCTCAAAAAATGTTGAGCGAACTTTTCTATGCTCACATCTTCAATGTAAAACAAACCACCCTATTTTAATTTAACTATTTCTGATTCCAGTTTGCTCAGTCTATCAGCAGTAGTAGCGTGAGCATTCTTGACCGATTGTAACTCATTTAACAATATATCTATTGTTTTAGAGGCAATTACATCTTTTCTTAACATCTCACCCTGTCCGAGAAGTAACCAATCTGTGCTTATTTCCGGAAATTCTTTAAGTATTGCCAAAACCAGCTCTGTACTGGCTTTGTTTCTTCCTGAACTGATATGCGACAATACTGCGTTCGAGATCTTTAATCTATCTGCAAACTCTATACGAGTAAGTTTGCTGTGCTGAAATACTTCTAATATTCTGTTTTCTAACATGTTAAATCTAAATTTACGACTTCTTTACAATTGTAAAACCAACCCTTTACAAATGTAAATCCAATGTTTTACAGTTGTAAAATAAAATATTAACAATTGTAAAAATTTATTTTATATACTAATAATCAACTATTTACAGTTGAACATCACTATCCTTGGAATTATACCAGGAATTGATAATAAACATGGAAATGGCCCATAAAATAATATAATTATACTAAACTATATATTTAAATATATCTCATATAATATTGATTATATGCATATTATAAATATTGTTTAAATCTGTTTAAAGAACTTTAAGTCCATAAAAAAAGGGCATTACTGCCCTATTTTAACAATTAATTGATAGATCTCCCCTCCTGCTAATTTCAGATTCGGAAGATTATCAATATATTTAACAATTAACCTATCCTAAAAAATATTTTGTAAGCAAATCTTCACAGGTTGGCTTTAATTCATCCAGAAACATTTTAGACTCTTCATGATTTCTAAATTCCAGATTGTGCTTTTCAATCAAATCAAAAATGGTTGAATACAAATCATCTTTAAAAGCTTTGTAATTGGATCCATTAGCACTGCCATGTGATGGCATTGAGTTTGTCCCGGAGTGTATTCTTTCAATACTGGCGTGCATCCTGGACTTTAGTTCTGTAGTGATGGCTTCTATATTCATAAGTAAAATGTGATTTTTAGCAACATTAGTAAAAAAAATATATCATACAAGAGTTTATTTTATAATTGGCGTAATGATTAGATTATCATAATTTTAAGTTTTGAACGCATCTTGAAAATATCTGATAGTGGTATGGCTTTTGACTGACATTCGTCGATGAAAAATATTATTATACTGATTGGCGTATTGTTAAATTTTACTCAGGCAAGTGCTAATAACCTCTTTGTAAAAATTGACTTGGGCATTGTTAAAATTCACCAATCTGACACTCAATCATTTTCACTATCAAATGATTATAAATATGCAATCAATTACCAGCCAACAATTTTTAATAGTTCTTATACAATTATTTCACAAGCGTCTATCAAAGGAAAATCTCAATCAGTTTGGCAAATCATTTTTCAACCAAAGAAATACGGTTTAGTTAACGACTCTCTTCAATTGTTATTCAATTCTGGAAATAAAAAAATCCAATATACTTTATATATTAGAGCTAATGTTCCTGAAATTCTCCAGTATAGAATGGCTACTTCAGATCAGGTAAATTCAATATTAGTAGATTCAACACTCATCAATTTAGACACAATAACAGAAGGTGATGAAGTAAAATACAAAGTTAGATTTAGAAATACTGGAAATCAAACTCTTAGCATCCTTAGTCATGCCACTAGTTGTGGGTGCGATTGGATTTCATATCCAACTGAACCGGTTTTACCTGGCGCATATGGCTACTTTTATTACCACTTCAACAGCACGTCCAGATCGGGCCATTTTATTAAAACTGCAAGTATACAGTTTCCAAATCAACAGATTAGTATTCAATTCAAAGGGTTCGTAAAACAACGATGAAGCACCTATTAAAGATGTCTTCTCTTTAGTCTTTTCATTTTTGATTCTAAACGCATCGCTCTAAAAAGAATGATAACCGGAACGAAAGTTACCAGAGCGCTTATAAATAAAGCCAGAAAGAAATTGTTTGAATCGCTGTTATAAATTAAACCAGCGATAGATGATCCCAGAATGATTCCAATTTCCAGAAAAATAAATAGAGTTCCTACCGCTTTACCTTTCAAACCTGGCAGGGATAGATCGACAGCCCAGGCAAATAAGGAGGGAGAAACCAGTCCGAAGCCTACCCCAAACAAAACAGAAGAAATGGTATACAAAACAATATCGGTGGCATAGGCTAAGGTCAACATACTTGCAAACAAAGCAATTGATCCCAATAATGCGATTAATTTTCTTCCAAATTGATCACTCCATCTGCCTGCCATAAACCGGATAAAAAGAGAAGATAAAATGTAAATGGCCATGTATAAACCTTTGTTAGAAATTCCGACAAAGGCAGTGAAGTCAGCAATAATTGCCAGAATTGCACCAGAGGTAAATGCGGTTAATAGCATTACCAATCCAGGCAAAAGCACTCTCCATTCAAAAAGTTCATTACGATTTAATTTCAGGAGACTTAAACTGAAGGAATGTTTATTTTTAACTGTTTCGGGCAATGTTGCAAAAATTAAAACGGCAATTAAACCAAGTCCTGACGCTATGGCAAACATACTATTTATACCAAGCACTTCGGTACATTTACTACCTATCACCCATCCAATAGCATTACCAATATTATTGCAAATACCTATAATTCCCATAGCTTCACCGCGTTTTTCCAATGGAACAATATCATCAGCATAAGCTGTAAAACCAGTAGGAGTAAAACCAGCGCAGAATCCATGGAAAGCTCTGTTTATGAAGAAAAGAGAGACGATAGGAATAAAAATATAGAGTCCGCATGCCAGCATAGTGATAACTGCGCCGAGCATCATAACAAAAACACGACCGACAGTATCGGCAAGTTTACCACTAAAGGGACGAGTAAGAAGAGCAATGATAGCAAAGCTTGGGATGATTAACCATTTAAAATCTTTCCCACCAATAGATTCCAGCATTACCGGCAGATCGGGTAACACCATGGTAAAGCTACTAAAGAATAGCAGACAGGCCAGGCACAATTTCCAGAATTTGCCGGGGTATGCTTTTAGCGTTTTCAATTAATCATCAAGTTTCAGGACGGCCATGAATGCAGACTGAGGAATTTCAACATTTCCCACTTGTCTCATACGTTTTTTACCTTCCTTTTGTTTTTCTAACAACTTACGTTTTCTACTAATATCACCACCATAACATTTTGCGGTTACGTCTTTTCTGAGAGCACTGATAGTTTCTCTGGCTATAATTTTCGCACCAACACCAGCTTGAATCGCTATTTCGAACTGTTGGCGGGGAATAAGTTCTTTTAATTTTTTACAGATTTTTTTACCAAGGTCGTAAGCACGGTCGCGGTGAATTATAGACGAAAGCGCATCGACTGCATCTTTATTGAGCATAATATCCATCTTAACGAGGTAAGACAATTTGTATCCACTTTGGTGATAATCAAAAGAAGCATAACCTCTACTGATGGATTTAAGTTTATCGTAAAAATCAAATACAACTTCTGCTAGTGGCATATCGAAAGTCAGCTCTACCCTATTTGTTGTCAGGTAAACCTGATTGACTATGGTACCTCTTTTCTCTATACAGAGGGCAATAACCGGACCTACATATTCGGAAGCAGTGATAATTGTTGCATTAATAAAAGGTTCTTCAACATAATCGATGAAGTTCGGATCAGGCAAATCGCTTGGATTATTCACTTCTATCATTTCACCTTTATTGGTGTATGCTTTATAGGATACGTTTGGAACGGTTGTAATAACGGTCATTCCAAATTCGCGTTCGAGACGTTCCTGAATAATTTCCATGTGAAGCATACCCAGGAAACCGCAACGGAAACCGAAGCCTAGTGCTGCAGAGCTTTCAGGTTCAAAAACCAGGGAGGCATCATTCAGTTGCAGTTTAAACATGCTATCTCTCAGTTCTTCATAATCTTCAGTATCTACAGGGTAGATTCCAGCGAACACCATAGGTTTAACATCTTCAAAACCTTTAATAGCTTCGGGAGTAGGATTAAGAACGCTTGTTATAGTATCACCAACTTTTACTTCTTTAGCCTGTTTGATACCAGTAATAATATAACCAACATCGCCGGCAAGTACTTGTTGTTTAGGTTCCATTTCCAGTTTAAGTGAACCAATTTCATCCGCATTATATTCGGAATTGGTATTCATAAACTTCACTTTTTCACCTTTAGTGATTTTGCCATTGATTACTTTATAGTAGGCGATAATGCCTCTGAAAGAGTTAAAAACAGAGTCGAAGATAAGAGCTTTTAGAGGCGCTTCAACATCGCCTTTAGGCGATGGAACACGGCTAACAATAGCTTTAAGAATATCATGTACACCCATACCAGTTTTACCGCTGGCAGGAATAATATCATCTCTGTCACATCCAATTAAGTCGACAATCTGATCTTTTACCTCTTCAGGCATAGCACCTGGAAGGTCCATTTTATTGAGAATTGGAATTATTTCCAGATTGTGTTCAATGGCCAGATATAGGTTAGAGATTGTCTGAGCTTGAATACCCTGTGAAGCGTCAACGATTAGAAGAGCACCCTCGCAGGCGGCGATGCTTCTACTAACTTCGTAACTAAAGTCGACGTGACCAGGTGTATCAATCAGATTAAAGACATAAGACTGGCCATCTAGTTTGTAATTCATCTGGATAGCGTGACTTTTAATGGTGATTCCACGCTCTCTTTCGAGATCCATATCATCCAGCACCTGAGCCATCATATCTCTTTTGGAAATAGTTTCGGTGTATTCCAGCAGTCTGTCAGCCAGAGTACTTTTTCCATGGTCGATGTGAGCGATGATACAAAAATTGCGGATGTGCTGCATAAATTAAGGGTGCAAAAATAGTTGAAATACTGAAAAATACCTCAGAACTTATTCGTAGCAATTAACAGAATTGTACACAATATGGATAAGACTGGATGAAATGTCAAAAACTGACACAAAAAAATGAGGCGTTTGTCCCCACAAACGCCTCTTACACAAATAACCTGAAATAATTTCAG
>JBJTNS010000026.1:0-19639 GCA_046074245.1 Chitinophagaceae bacterium
GTAAACATCGACCTGCAAGGTGCATTAGCACAAACTGCAACTCTTGAAGTTTACAACGCAATGGGTCAGTTAGTAGTAAGCAAAAACTACAACGAAGTAAGCGGTAAATTTGATGTTGATCTGAGCGGAAACGCAGCAGGTGTATACACCATCAAGTTAATTGCAAACGGCGAGGTAGTAACTAAGCGAGTAGTACTGCAATAATTTATCTAATCTAATAATAGAAAAGCACCGGTTAAAAGCCGGTGCTTTTTTTATAGAAAAATTTTGGTATGATTTTATACCTTTTACAATTAGTTAGCACGAGACTTGATAAAACATCATTTTAAAGCCTGTGCAGGCATCTGTTTAGTAATGGTAATGAAATATATTAAATGAGAAAAATATCTTATCAGAGCTCTGTTTATAGCCTATTCCATATCATCTATAATATCAGATGGTTCATCAGAGCTATGGTAACCATACAGGCTAATTATTGTCGAATATATGGCCATAAAAGCGATACCTGAAGTGAGTGCTATATTACCATAAGGCCAGTGAAGTATTTTAAGGATTGCACCCAGAACAATAGTAAAACTGGCCAGAGGACGAATTAAAGTAATTAATTTTCTTATTCTGGATGGTAACTTATCATATTTCAGTTTCTCCGATTCATGAAAGAAAATAGAAAGTAAAAACCACAATAATAATACCCCACTGGGAAGCAGGCGGTACACCATTGCCAGGGTAAAATTTCCATTATAATCCCAAATCTGCTGTAAGACAATCAGAGAGAAAGCCAGCCAAAGCAGAATGGTTCTGAAGTGAGTCATATATTAGCTATATAACGGAAAACCCTTCATCAGATTATTCACCTGAGTCCGAATTTCCATTAATTTTGCTTCATCAGCATGGTTCATCAGAGCCTGATCAATAAGTTCGGCTATGGTTTCCATATCAGATTCTTTCATGCCACGGGTGGTAACGGCTGGTGTACCTAAACGAATACCAGAAGTTACAAATGGAGAGCGGGTTTCAAAAGGCACTGTATTTTTATTGATGGTAATATCACATTTAACAAGCGTATTTTCAGCAAGTTTTCCGGTAATATCATCACCTTTCGGACGCAGATCAATTAGCATTAAGTGATTATCTGTACCACCTGATATTATTTTATAACCTCTTTTAACCATAGCCTGAGCAAGAGCGTCAGCATTTGCTTTCACTTGCTGCATATAGGTTTTATATTCGGGAGTAAGAGCTTCGCCGAAAGCTACTGCTTTAGCAGCGATAACATGTTCCAATGGACCACCTTGAGTACCAGGAAAAACAGCACCATCAAGAATTGCGCTCATCATTTTAGGTTCACCTTTAGGCGTTTTCAAACCCCATGGATTTTCAAAATCTTTGCCCATCATGATTACGCCACCTCTTGGACCCCTAAGTGTTTTGTGAGTGGTTGAAGTGACGATATGACAATGAGGAATTGGATTATTTAATAAACCTGCAGCAATTAGACCTGCAGGATGCGAAATATCAGCCAGGAGCAAAGCACCAACACTATCAGCAATTTCGCGTAGTTTTTTATAATCCCAGTCTCTGCTGTAAGAAGAAGCGCCACAAATAATTAATTTCGGATTTTCTCTTTTAGCGATTTCCTCAATTTTATTAAAGTCGATACGACCGTCAGCTTCTTCCACGCCGTAGAAACTCGGCACATATAATTTACCAGAGAAATTAACGGGAGAGCCGTGGGTTAGGTGACCACCGTGACTAAGGTCGAATCCAAGAATTTTATCACCGGGATTCAGACAGCCAAGCATAACTGCAGCGTTAGCCTGAGCGCCACTATGTGGCTGAACATTGGCCCATTCAGCGCCAAAAAGTTGTTTTAGTCTATCGATAGCAAGTTGTTCAACCTGATCTACCACTTCACAGCCACCATAATATCTTTTACCTGGTAAACCTTCGGCATATTTATTCGTTAAAACTGACCCCATAGCTTCCATAACTTGTTTGGAAACAAAGTTTTCAGAAGCAATTAACTCGATGCCATGTTCCTGGCGGTTAAGTTCTTTTTGAATTAAATCAAATACAATAGAATCTCTTTGTGCGTTCATTATTAAGGGCAAAGATATTTAAACTTTTTAAATTCTTATTTTTTTGTAAAAATTCAATTAGATTAATATATTTGTTGTCTTGAAGAAAAAGTACTTTTTAAAAAACACTTTTTTTCTATTTTGTTCTTTGTTTATTGCATTGATAACCAATGCTCAAGGGAATAGATTGTCTTTTGTAATCAATGGTCCTAAGAATCTTTCAATATGTGGTGTCAATGATTCTGCTTTCATAGAAGCTTATAATATTTCATCCGGACCAGTAAACAACATCACCATAAAGCTGATTTTACCATCGGGAATAAACTATGTAAAAGGATCTTATTCTGGAACGGGCATTAGTGAGGCAAATATTTCAAATTTAAACCAGCCAGTATTTAATGTTCCGAATTTATTGTTAGCAAAGAACACAAAGTTCAGAGTTCTATTGACAGCAGACTGTAATTTACTCACTTTTTTAAACAGCAGCAGTACCCCTACTGTTAATTTAAGAGCGGATTACACTGGTAATTTCGATGTAGGAAGTTCTATTCCTTATTCTGTCAGAGTACCATCAGTACAGTATGGAACAGTTACTAATCTCTCATATACTGGCGATGTTGCCACAAAATTCAGCAGAAGTATTACCATTGGGAATTATGGAAAAGGGCCATTGCGGGAAATTAAACTGACCAGGTATAATGGAAAGGATATTCAGACATTTTTTGTTAGCAAGGGCAATACAGTATTTAAGGGAGACACAGTAATTACCATATTCAACACGTCGCATTTTAAGACCATTGGCAATCTGGATACTTTTCTCGACCAGAATGAGACGATTACATTTACGGATTCGAATCTGATAAAGGCGTGCAAATTATTAAGTACTAATTTCGAGTTAAGCTGGGGATGCGGAGGAAAATCATGTCAGATAAGTAAGTTATCAGGATCAGCTTTGATAAGCAATAAAACGCCAACATTAAAGGCCATTCCATTACCAGTCTATCCTACTTGTTATAACAACAATACATTTAAATCTGAGATTCGTTTTGTTAATACAGGAAACATGCCTGCTATATCTCCCCGGCTTTCGATCTCCTCTAACTATGCTTATATGTTTTCCAGTTTTGATACTGGTTCAATACGCATGAAAGTTGGATTTAAGGGCACATGGTATAAACCAGTAAAAGACAGCACTACCAGTTCATACAACCTGGGATATTATGGATGTATAGGTTTATATCCGATTGGATTGTTCAGGGTTAAATGTCCGGATTTAAAGCCAAATGATACGGTGTTTTTAACATGGAATACAACATCCTGCACACCACCACCCTGTAGTAATGCGAGTATGGTGGTTAATAGCTGGGCGTATTATGCAGATTTTAAAGATCAATGTAAGAATCTGAAAACAGTTCCATGGACATGGGGAAAAGTATATGATCAGCATTATTTCACAGGCTCAACATTTAGTCCTACCGATCTTATCAGCAACCAAACGGGTGAGTTCAGGACATACATCAATTCAGCGAGTTTATTAAACAGAAGTTCATCAGCATCTTATGTTGTTGACTTGATATTGCCTAAAGGTTTAACCCACAGTAAGCAGAAGAAGGATTTTTATTTTATCAATTCGGATTTAACGGTATACTGGAATCCAGATAGCATTGTCCAGAGAGGTGATACAGTGAGGGCTTACTTTCCGCATCCGGTACCAATTACTTTGACAGGTGCAGAATTGGTATATTATCTGAAGGCAGACTGTTCAAAGAGCGGTTCAAACGGAAATCAGAGTATTAGCACTCAAATCCGTTATATACCAGACAAGACTTGTGGCAGTAAAGAATGGATATTTTTATATTGTCAGACTCAACAGGTAAAAATACATTGTATCAGCAATTGTGCAGGTGGCATGAAGTTTAGGAATTTCAGGGTTCAGAGAGTGTCATTTGGGAAACCGGATAATGATAATGATGGTAAGCCAGATGCCAGTGGAACTTTAGACAGTTTAAAAGTAAGAGAAGAACGTTGTATCTATGGTGATACCATTCAAGCCGAGTATTTTGGTGTTGTTAAGCGCACCAGTTCAATTATTACATGGAGGAATGCCTATATTGAGAGTACGATAACCTATGGAAAGAACCTTGATATAGCTGGCATACAATTATTAGTTTGGAGGAGGGGAGTGACCTTATCTTTAAATTGCAATCAGATTAAAAGCTGGAAAACCGTTACCGGCAATAATGCAACATTTAAAATAGACTTAAGCACTGATTCGATGCCGAATTGTGTATCATCTGGATTCAGGTATAGCAATGATGATAGCTTAGTAGTAAAGGTTAAATACAGGGTGAATGGAAATCTTGGAGCGACCATACAGAATTTAAATTTCAGTAATAGGTTTTATACCAGTAACGTCAATAATCCAACGAATAATGCCAACAAGTTTCAATGTGATACCTTCTCTGGTCAGATGATTCTTGCAGGATATTTTTTCACAACCTGCTGCAGCGATAATTATCAATTAAACTCATGTGCTACCATTAACGTGAATAATTATTTTTATCTGGGGATAGGAGGCAATAGTTATGGGGGTAATAACTATTTTCCTTATGAGTATCGAAATTTTGCAAAAATTAAATCCATCAGATTTTACATGCCACCGGGCATGAAAATGAAGAATGCTTATATGGCACAATACCGAACAAGTGGTTCAAATAAAACTACGGTTGAATTAAAAGATTCACTGCGACCATTGAATATCAATGCTAATCCTATGGTATTTGAAGTGAGCAAGTTTTTTAAAGATTCTGCGGGAGGTGTTATTAATTTGAGTGATGATGCATTTCATGGATATTTTGTAGCACAGATGGATCCTACATGTGAGATACAGACTGGTAATCCAAACCTGATTAAATATGATTTTGTCTTTGAACGAAAAGGGATATTTGGCACAAAGCTGGATACAGTGAGTTCAGGATTTACAGATAAACTCACATACAACAAACCAGTATTTACAGTAAGACCTGTTTCGCCTACCATCTATGCTGCTCAGGATACAGCTGAATGGGAATTGGTATTCACTAATTACTCGGCAAGTTTCAGCAATACAAACTCATGGTTTGCTCCTGATAATAGCGGAGCGATTAAGGTGGTTCAGATCAGAGATGGGGGTACAAAAGATACATTGATGCCATCTAAAAATGGCGTTTACAAATTAGGGACCATTCCATTTAACACATCACGGAAATTTAAGGTAAGAGCGATTTATAATTCATGTAAAAAAGATAGTATTATTCTGTATTCTGGATGGAATTGTGCCGCTTACCCAAATGATCTGGCTAGTTATCCATGTGCAAAGGAGCGGATACCATTATATCTTGAGCCACAGAATACACAGTATCAGGTAAGTTTAACAGATTCGGTAAGGACTGCAGATTTGTGTGCATCGACACCTTATACCATGACTATTGAGAACATTGGAGCTACTGCAGGTTATTCTACAAAAGCCATTCTTAATTTGCCAATTGGAATGTCGGTAGAATCAGGTTCGTGTTACATAAGATATCCTCATAAGGGTTCAAAAACATCACTGGCAAATCCGGTATTGAAGAGCGGGACCACATACGAGTGGAATTTGGCTAATCTCAATACAACAATTGCCAGTGGATTTAAAGGAGTAAGTGATACAAACAGAAATAAGATTGTCATATATTTCAGGGTAAAAACAAGTTGTGATTATTCAAGTGGTAATTATATCAGAGCAAGCGCTTCTGGTAATATTAAGTGCGGTGACCCGATCATGGTTTATCCAGCCATTAGCAATCCTCTGAATATAAAGGGAGTGACAAGGCCATATTACACATTGTTAAAGGTAGAATCAGACTCGATTTTTCCATGTGAGAAGCCGAGTAAAGTAAGGGTAAAAATCATTAATCTCGGTCCGGGAAAAACGGGATCAGAAGATAAATATCAGGCCATTCTGGTTCCAGGATTAAGTTATAACAGTAGTTTATATACACCAGGGTACAATGCACCAGCAGACAGTTTAACCACTACAAGAAATATCAACGGAGCAACTGAGGTTGAATTTAGTTTAAGAGACAGTATTCAAGCAGGAGACAGCATGTATTTTGATTTTGGTTTTAACAGCGATGGACGTTATTTGAATTGTGGAACAGTCGACCTATATAGTCAGGCAGCCGTGAAGCAGGAAGTAACCTGCGTTTCAAATAATTCGAAGTGTAAAATCAATGTTGTAACAGGAAATAATTTATTGAAGCCTGCAGTACTAAAGGGTTCAGTAGCATTTTCAGGTTTAAAGTCGAAGATAGTCGGCACCGGAAATGATTCAGAGACAATAACACTTCAGTATAGAATCACCAATACTGGTTACAGAATTGCATCTCCCAATACCATCGTTTATAAACTTGTTTATGATAAAAATAGTTCGGGAACTGTAAATTCTGGTGATATAACAGCGTTTTCAGATACATTAAAAACTGGTCTGGCTAAAAACGGTTTTACAGATATTACAAAAATAGTTAAAGTAAAGGCAGGACAATCGTGTGCCTTGTTTATAGCACTTGATTCTGCCAGTTGTAGCTGTGGGTTTACTTATGCTAAGTTTCCAGTTCCCGGACTTCAGAATGCCGGAACGGATCGCTCGTTATGTAGCGGAGATACAGTAAGGTTAGGCGTCAGTAAAGTTAGCAGCTATCGTTATTTATGGACACCGGGCAGTGAGTTTGTTTCTGATACAGTTGCACAGGCAGTTGCTGTTATGGAAAATACAGACAGTGCTGGAATTTTTAAAGAATATATTCTGACAACATACAGAGGATTTTGCACCAGTAAAGACACTGTAAAAGTTGAGATTTATAAATTACCAGAAATCAGATTACTTCAGAAAGATACCGCTATTTGTATGGGTAATCAAGTAATTTTGAATGCTATTTCTAAAGGAGGAACTGGTCTGCATTCAATCAAATGGAGTCCTTCTCAGTTAGTCAGAGACAGCCTCAGATTCGTCACCATTACCAAACCACTAAATACTCAAACCTTTTTAGCTAGTATAACAGACTCAAAACAATGTAAAGCAAAGGATAGTATGCGAATTGTTGTGCATCAGAATCCTCTTGCAAAGTTTAGCTATCCAGAGACATGTCTGAATTTGCCTTTATTGCTGAGTGACAGCAGTAGTGTAAATGGCGATACAATCAATCAGAGGAAATGGAATTTTAACGGAGTTGATACCATGCAAATAAAAGACTGGTTAATTGATTTGCAGGGTAATTCTGACGGACTGGTTTCATTAATTGTAAGTAGTGGTTTTGGATGTGAAGATACTCTTTCGAAAACTGTTTATTTGAATCCATATGCAATAGCAGATTTTGCAAGTAAAGATGTTTGTTCTGGTGATTCAATAAGATTTGTCAATAAAAGTACACTTTCAAAAGGTATCATACAATCTGATGTATGGGATTTTGGTGATGGTAATATAAGTACACAGAAACATATCAGACATTTATACAATTCTGCAGATACCTATCAGGTCAAGTTAATTGCAGTAAGTGATAAAAATTGCAATGACACAGTTACAAAATCTGTGATAGTTTATCCACGACCAACTTCAGCATTTAGTATCAATGATGTATGTCTTAAGGATAGTATCCATGCCATTAATACTTCAGCGATTATCAATGATTCAATTGTCAGGCAGTGGTGGTATATCAGTACTGATACCATCAGAAGTCTGCATTTAGATTACTTACCAAATTTCGATACATCCTATACTGTAACATTAAAAACTTCGACAGCATTTGGGTGCAGAGACAGCCTTACTAAAACAGTTCAGATATTTTCTAATCCAGTAGCAATGTTCAATGTGATACCGGTTTGCGAAGGTAAAAAGAGCACAATTATCAGCAGTTCGAGTATAAGAAAAGGAAATATTTCATCTTATAATTATTCTATTAGTGATGGTAGTAATTACACGAACCAGAACTTTGTGCATCAGTTTGCTAAAGGGGATACATTTGACATAAAATTGATTGTAACATCATCCAGTAATTGCAGGGATACTTTAAGCAGAGAGGCCATAGTTTATCCAAGGATACAACCTGCATTTAAGGCCTCAGATACATGTATTTCAGGTATGGTGGTAATAAAAGATCAATCGACATTCATCAATACTAAAATCAGTCAATGGGTATATGATTTTGGAAATGGCGATTCAGCTTTCAGCAGCAATCCATTTTACCAGTTTTCAACTCCAGGTACATACACAATAAAACAAATAGTTAGAAGCAAAGAGGGGTGTGAGTACGACACGACAGGAAAAGTTACAATTTACCCATTACCAAAGCCAGATTTCAGAGACACCAATAAGTGTGTAGACAACCAGTTTAATTTCTTTTCACGGTCGGTCATAAGTTCGGGATCAATTGCCTCTTATCAATGGCATTTTGGTGATAATTCAGGTTCAGTGATAAAAGATCCTGCTCATGTTTTCCCTGGAGCAGGCAATTATCAGGTGAAGTTAATAGTTACCAGTAATTTTAAATGCAAAGATTCAATAGAAAAAACGATTGTAAGTTATCCTCCGGTAAAGGTTAAATTTGGTTTGTACAATGTTTGTTTGGGCGACCCGATAGAATTTACAGACAGCAGTGTTGTGCCATTTTCAACCATTAAGAAATATCAGTGGTGGTTTGGAGATAAAGATACTTCTATGTTAGGTCGCCCCTGGCACACATACAAAACAGATGACACCTTTAATGTTAAACTGAGAATCACAACATCTTATGATTGTGATTACGACAGCAGCGCTAAAGTTACTGTTTATCCAGTGCCTGTTGCAAATTTTAAAACGGATCCGGATCAGGGCACCATTGTTAATCCGGAAATACAAATTTCTGATTTGAGCAGTGGTGCGGACACATTAATTTATGATTTAGGCGATGGCACTTTTTCTAAGATGAGAAATCTGGTGAACAGTTATCCTGACAGTGGAACATTCACCCTGAGACAAACCGTCTGGAATATTTATGGATGCAGAGATACCTTTATAAAGACAATAAGCATACGTTATTTGTTTGTGTTTAACACACCGACAGCTTTCACTCCGAATAACGATGGAATTAATGATAAATTTGAGCCAGGAGGAATAGGTTACGGAACATACTCAATGTGGATTTATAACAGATGGGGTGAAATGATTTATGAGACCACAGAAGGCAAAGCCTGGGATGGAACATATGCCGGAGAAGATGTGATGACAGATGTATATGCCGTGAGATATAAAGTTAAAGATTTTAAGGGTAGAAACCATTATTACAGTGCAACCTTTACATTACTGAGATAGCAGATTTTTCAAATTCATAGTAATATTGTATATTTGCAATATAACATTGTTACACAAATATTTCAAGATCAAGGTTTTAACAGTTTTTATGTTTTGGGTTTGTGCCTTAAATGCACAGTTTACACCAAAACTGAATCGTTTTAGTGCACAGCATAGAGACGGGATTGTTTATCTGGACTGGGTAATGTCCAGTGGTAGTGTTTGTCTGGGAATTTCGATAGAAAAAAGTGAAGATTCAGTTAATTTTAAGGAGATAGGCAGTATTGGTGGAATATGTGGTAATCTGACCAAACCGATTGCATATGCTTTCCAGGACGAAACGCCCATTTTAAACAAGAAGATTTACTACCGTTTAAGTTATCCCGGCTTAGGTCATTCTCACTACATAAGCATTGTGGTTATTGATGTAAAAAAGAATGATTATGAGGTAAATCCTAATCCATCATCGGGATTATCAAAGATTAATTTCTACAATCCTAAAGGAGAACTACATCACATAAAGATACTTAATTTATCTGGTGTTCAGATATTAGATTTAGAAACAAGCAGCGAAGTATTTGAAATAGAAGCAGGCATACTTGAAGCAGGTATTTATCAGTTTATGATTTACAATGAATCACTGAGTAACGTTGTAAATGGCCGCCTGATAATAGCACAGTAAAATCAATTTCCAACCAGTAAATTCATAGCAGCTTTCAGACTGCATTTCTGATATTTAGAGTAAGCTTCAGCAGCTTTATTTCTAACAATCTGATGGCTTTGTTTTTTACAATAAGCAACTATGGCATCATGAACTGTATATGCCTCCGGACACATAAGACCGGTGGTCCATACCAGGGCATTTCCACCAGCTTTTGAAATGAAAGGTTTGAAGTAATCGCGACTTCTGCAAGCAAGAATAATGCAGTCACGTTTCCGGCCATCAGTATTGTAAACAGAATCAGTTAAATCAAAATCCATTAAACCATCATGACCGATATAGGCAATTAGATTAGCGTGACCATTAACCCCAATTATTTTTTGCTGGTGATGAATAGTATCTTTTAGCTGACCAGAAACACTGAAAATAAAATCTCGTGTACAGTTTTTTATGTATTGTCCGTTGTAGGCATCAGCAAGAAGATACTGACCACTACTGATGTGCTGGAATAGCAGACGTTCGAGAATAATCGAATCTTTAATGATTGAATCAGTCAGATGAAGTTTTTTAATGTAACGCCATTCAGAACTTTTTTTAAAATAAGACTTAATTCCATATCCACAGCCCCAGTAGAGATTTGAATTGGGTTGGTTACCTATACCAATTTTTGCCGGAACCGGAACGATTCCCTGGTATATGTTATCACAAAGAGCAACCAGAATATGAATGGCTGGAAGGATGGAATCTTTGGTATGTTTAGTAGAAATATCAGGCAAGGTCTGAGCCCGAATTTGAGAGAAATTCATTAGAAAAAAAGCTACAAAAATTAATAATCTGCACATGGTTCAAATAACGTAATATTCTATTAAAAATTGTCAGATGTTGGCGATAGCAATATCAGGAATTGTATCTTTGCAAGATGCAACATGTACCATTAGCTGAGCGGGTAAGACCGAGACTACTTGAAGATTATATCGGGCAGGAACATCTGACTGGTTATGGAGCGCCTTTAAAAAACTATTTAGAATCTGGCACCATTCCAAGTATGATTTTCTGGGGCCCGCCGGGTGTTGGAAAGACCACATTAGCCAGAATAATCGGAGAAACACTTCAGCTGCCATATGTGCAGTTAAGTGCTATTAATGCAGGTGTGGCTGATGTAAGAAAAATAATAGCTGATTCGAAAGAACAGGGACGAATTTTATTATTTCTGGATGAGATACACAGATTTAATAAAAGTCAGCAGGATGCCTTACTTGGAGCGGTAGAGTCGGGTAATATTTTATTGATAGGAGCAACCACAGAGAATCCATCTTTCGAGGTAAATAACGCATTGTTATCACGCTGTCAGGTATACGTCCTGCAGGAGTTGAGTGCAGATAATTTATTAAGTATGGCGCAGCAAGCCATTAGCAAAGATGAATTTCTTCAGTCAAAACAGACCACAATTGCAGAATATCACGCCTTATTGCAATTTAGCGGGGGAGATGGCAGAAAGTTGTTAAACATTATAGACATGATTGCCATGCATGAGCAGGCGCCTGTAATTATTGATGACCTGAAGGTTAAAAATATTTTACAGAACAAGCAGATAGTTTATGACAAGGCAGGAGAAGAGCATTACAATGTAATTTCAGCATTTATAAAAAGTATCAGGGGCAGCGATCCGAATGCAGCTGTATATTATCTGGCAAGAATGTTTGAAGGTGGAGAAAAGCCAGAATTTATCGCCAGAAGATTAATAATTTTAGCTTCAGAGGATATCGGGAATGCGAATCCTACTGCGTTAGTGATGGCAACTACCTGTATGACTGCTGTTAAGACTATTGGGATGCCAGAGGGCCGAATTATACTATCGCAATGTGCCACATATCTGGCCTGCAGCATGAAGAGCAATGCTTCGTATATGGCGATTAACAGTGCTCAGGAACTTGTTCAGAAAACAGGTGCATTAGCGGTCCCAATTCATCTTAGAAACGCACCAACTAAGCTCATGAAATCGATGGACTATGGCAAAGAATATGAATATGCACATTCACATCCTGGTAATTTTGTGGAGCAGGAGTTCTTACCTGATTCTATCAGAGGAGCAAAGTTTTTTGAACCAGGAAATAATGCCAGAGAAAATGAGATGCGCGATTTTTTAAGGAAGCGCTGGAAAGACAAGTATGGGTATTAATTGCTGTTAAAAATCAAGCACTTAATAAATTCTTTTAACTTAGCTAAAATTTATAAATTTCCTTTTTGGCCTTGAATGGAAAAACGACAAAAAATCGTTACCTTTGCACATTTTATAAAATTTTAGCATGTATCGCACTCTAAAACACGTTAACTGGCCGGCCATCGAGGAAGAGATAATGAAGCAATGGGAGAAGGATAGCACCTTCGCCAAGAGTATTGAATTGCGTCCGGAGAGCAAGCGTTTTGTGTTTTATGAGGGACCGCCAAGTGCTAATGGAATGCCTGGCATTCACCACGTTATGGCCAGAGCGATAAAAGATGTATTTTGTCGTTACAAAACATTACAAGGTTATAGAGTTGAGAGAAAAGGCGGCTGGGACACTCACGGATTACCAATTGAGCTTCAGGTAGAAAAGCGCTTAGGCATCACCAAAGAAGATATTGGAAAGAGCATCAGTGTTGAGCAATACAACAAAGAGTGCCGCAAGGATGTGATGGAGTTTAAAGACAAGTGGGACGATCTGACAACCAAGATGGGTTACTGGGTCGACCTTGATCATCCATACATTACTTACGAAAACGATTATATTGAGACACTTTGGCATTTATTAAAACAACTGCACGATAAAGGTTTTTTATATAAGGGACATACCATTCAGCCTTTTAGTCCTGCCGCAGGTACCGGACTATCCTCGCACGAACTGAATCAGCCTGGCACATACAAACCGGTTAAGGATACCACAGCGGTTGCACAGTTTAAAATAGCTTCAGAAGATGTAAATAAACTAAATGGTCTTTATGGTTCTAATGTAACAGAAGTTTATTTTCTGGCATGGACAACCACACCATGGACATTACCGAGTAACACTGCGCTGGCAGTTGGCAAAAACATCGATAACCTGATGGTTAATTCATTTAATCAGTACAGTCATCAGCCAGTAACTGTCATCTTAGCGGAAGCATTACTGAGCAAGCATTTTAATTCGAATGCATCAGAACTTTCATTGAGTGAGTACAAAGCAGGAGATAAGCTGATACCATTTGAAGTAGTTGGAAAAGTAAAAGGGTCTGAATTAGCAGGCATTCGTTATGAGCAATTGTTGCCTTTCGAAGCCAATACCCGTGATCAGATTGATGGTGATGCATTCAGAGTAATCACTGGTGATTTTGTAACCACCGAAGATGGTACAGGGATCGTTCATATTGCACCTAGTTTTGGTGCAGACGATTTCAGGGTTGCCAAGCAAAACGGCATAGGTTCATTAACAATGGTTGACAAGCGTGGTAAATTTTTATCAGGTGTTAAAGATGGAGTTTTCCTGTATGGCGATGAGTATGTTAAAGAAGATTATCTGAACGAAGCCGAGAAGATAGCAGCTACAGAGCAACAGCGTTTGCATTTGCAGGGTTTTATGAAAGACACCAGCAAGTTAAATTATCTTAGTGTTGATGATAGGATAGCATTAAAGCTACAAAACGAAAACAAACTTTTTAAGAAAGAAAAATACGAGCACACTTATCCGCATTGCTGGAGAACAGATAAACCAATTTTATACTATCCTCTCGAAAGCTGGTTCATTAAAACCACTGCCGTAAAGGATAAATTAGTAGAGTTCAATAAGACCATAAACTGGAAGCCAGCTTCAACAGGTGAAGGCAGGTTTGGCAACTGGCTGGAAAATCTGGTAGACTGGAACCTTAGTCGCAGCAGATACTGGGGTACACCATTGCCAATCTGGAGAACAGAGGATGGCACAGAGGAAATCTGTATAGGCTCTGTTGACGAATTATTTTCAGAAGTAGAAAAGGCGAACAATCAACTTGGTTTAACACAGGTATTAGATCGCAATGATTTTGATTTACACAAGCCATTTGTTGATCAGATTACATTAGTATCTGGCAGTGGTAAGCCAATGAAACGCGAGAGTGATTTGATAGATGTATGGTTTGACAGTGGTGCTATGCCATATGCGCAATGGGGATTGAAGAACATGGATAAATGGGAAGAGAATTTCCCTGCAGATTTTATTGCAGAAGGAGTTGATCAGACCAGAGGCTGGTTCTTTACATTACATGCCATTGCTGTGATGTTGTTTGATTCGGTGGCCTATAAAAATGTAGTGGCAAACGGACTTGTACTGGATAAGAACGGCAATAAAATGAGTAAACGATTAGGCAATGCCATCGATCCGTTTACAACTATATCGACCTATGGAGCAGATGCCACCAGATGGTATATGATGACCAACAGCGATCCATGGGACAACCTTAAATTTGACATTGAAGGCATAGGGGAGACACAAAGAAAATTCTTCGGAACCTTATACAACACCTATTCTTTCTTTGCTATTTATGCCAATATTGATCAGTACCAGTTTAATTCAGATAGAACAATTCAGGTTTCTGAATTAAGTGAGCTGGACAGATGGATATTATCAAAATTAAACACATTGATTGAGCGTGTCAGCAAGAGTATGGATGATTATGATCCGACTCCTGCAGCAAGAGCTATAGAAACATTTGTATGCGACGACTTAAGTAACTGGTACGTCCGTTTATCCAGACGACGTTTCTGGAAAGGCGAAATGAATAGTGATAAGCAGGCAGCATATGACACACTGCATACATGTCTGACAACAGTAGCACAGTTAGCCAGTCCTTATGCCCCATTTTTCACAGACTGGCTGTATAGCAGTTTGAATCCTGCAATGAAAGGAAGTTCTGTTCATTTAAGCAATATGCCAGAAATTAACAGCGCTTTAATAGACAAAGAGCTTGAGATTACCATGCAGTTGGCGCAAGATATCAGCAGTATGGTTTTAGGTTTGAGGAAGAAACAGAATATCAGAGTTAGACAGCCATTGCAAAAAATTATGGTTCCTGCGATGGATGTAGCTTTCAAGCAACGTTTAGAGCATGTAAAAGCCTTAATTTTATCTGAGGTTAATATTAAGGAAATCGAATATCTGGAGGCAGATAATGCCATTTTAGTGAAAGGAATAAAACCTAATTTCAAGGCCCTTGGTCCGAAAATTGGTGCCAATATGAAAGCCTTAACAGCAGCAGTAGCTGCGATGGATCAGTCGCAGATCAGAACCATAGAAACTGAGGGTAAAATACAGCTCAATCTCGGACAAATGGAGTTTGAACTTATTCTGGCTGATGTTGAGATAAGCTCTCAGGACATACCTGGCTGGCTGGTGAGCAGTTATAACGGACTGACAGTGGCGATGGACATCACTATCACAGAATTATTAAGGAAAGAAGGCATAGCGAGAGAGTTTGTGAACAGGTTACAGAATTTAAGGAAAGACAGTGGTCTGGATGTAACCGACAGAATAGCAGTTACAGTCGACACCGATGAAAGTACATTAAATGCTATACTGGATTTTAAATCGTATATTTGCAGCGAAATTTTAGCAGATACTCTGATACCATCGGAAGGCATGTTAGAAGGAACTGAAATAGAAATAGAAGGCATTATCTGCAAAATAAAATTAGAAAAAAATGGCTAAGAAAAAAGTAGAAGAAAAAGAAAAAACACGTTACAGCGACGCTGATCTGCAGGAATTCAAGCAAATCATTTTGTCAAAGCTTGAAGTGGCAAAAGACGAATTCGGCAAGATGCAGAAATCGTTACAGAATCCGAATGAAAACGGAGATGAAAATACCTCAAACCAGTATCTGACACTGGATGATGGTGCAAGTACATTTGAAAAAGAGAACTTGAATCAGCTGGCGGCAAGACAGAAGAAATTTATCGATAACCTTGAAGCTGCATTGATTAGAATTGAGAATAAAACTTATGGTGTTTGCAGAGTAACAGGTAAGTTAATTCAAAAGGAAAGATTGAAAGCAGTGCCTCATGCTACATTGAGCATGGAAGCTAAATTAAATCAATACAAATAGTCACTTGTCAAACGAAATCAGCACAGAGAATAAGAGTATTCCTGCGATAAAATGGGTATTGCCTTTTGTTGCATTATTTCTGGTCATTCTTCTTGATCAGTGGTTGAAATATTGGGTAAAGAACACCATGATACTTCATACTGAAAGAAAGATATTCGGGGATTGGTTTATTTTACATTTTACCGAAAATGAAGGAATGGCATTTGGCATGAAGTTTTTCGATGTTTATGGAAAATATGCTTTAACCATTCTTAGAATCGGTGTTTCAATTTTTGGATTCTGGTACTTAATTACGCATATCCGTAAGCACGCAAATACGTTTTTTCTGGTTTGTGTTGCATTGATATTAGGGGGTGCAATTGGTAACATTATTGATTGTGTTTTTTATGGCGTGGTATACCATGATATGAACCAGTACAATGGTGGTTATTTATTAGGATGGGTAGTAGACATGCTCTATTTTCCAATCATTGAAACTCATTACCCTAGCTGGTCACCGATAAAACCAGGACAGGAATTTGTGTTCTTCAGTCCTGTTTTTAACCTTGCAGATGCCGCCATCAGTATTGGTGTAGTATCGATTATTATTTTTCAGAAAAGATTTTTTAAGCATACTGAAACAGTGCAGGAACCTGAAGTAGTTCCAACTGTAGAAGTAGCTGATGATACCAATAACACAGAAACTTCTGAAATCAAAAATGAAGGCATTTAAAGTAAAGCTGAGTAAGGCAATAGTTTTACTCACTATGATTTTTACCGGCGCACAGTTAACAGCTCAGACAGACGGTATATTATGGAAAGTAAGTGGAAACGGATTAAGCAAACCAAGTTATTTATTTGGAACAATCCATTTGTATTGTAATCCTGAGAATTTATTAACTCAACCCCTCCTTGATGCAGCTAAAGCGTCGGATGTTGTTGCAATGGAACTCAACTTAAACGATTATAATACTTTGGTAGCCCTTTATACTTCGAGCATGGCACCAGTTAAAAAACCATTGAGTGAAATTTTAACCAAGGCGCAGTATAAAACTGTTGACAGTGCTATAAGAGTTGTTTTAAAAGATTCAATTTCTACCTATAATGCCAAATCGCCAGTAGCCATGATGGGCTATTTATATGGAAGCAATGACGTGATTGGATGTTCGCAACCAATGCCTGTTGATTTTTCAATTGCTCAGTTAGCTAAGCAATTAGGTAAGGAAACATATGGATTGGAGAGTTTCGAATTCCAGGACAGCATTTTAAAGGCAATACCAGATAGTATTCAGGTGAAATGGCTGATGGATTTCTGTGGCAACATTGGTAAAGCTAAAAAAGAATTTAGCGATTTTATCAGTAGTTATGATGCTCAATCGAGCAGCAAATTGTATCAGTTATCTGTTACAGTCTCTCCGGAATTTGAACTGTACAAAGATTTACTTTTAACTGACCGCAATAATTCATGGGTAAATTTTCTTAATGAAAACATGAAGTCATATGCCATTTTCACTGCGGTTGGAGCTGGTCATTTAGGTGGAGACGACGGATTACTGGCGCAATTAAAAAAGGCAGGGTATACATTAACACCTATAGCCATTAAATAATATTCGAATATGATGAAAGTTTTAAGATTTTATATTTTATACAGACTATATGTAGCTGTAGCCTTAGTAGTTTTTGGTGTTTTGTCTCATGTTTATGGCGATCCGATACTGGCCTGGATCCTCTACATACTGGCTTTCTTTTCTATTTTGCTGCACTTTCTGATTGGTCCGATGCGTTTAGTTAAGGATTCTGTTGAAAGTGGAAATGTAGAAGAAGCAGTCGAATTAATCAATAAGGTTAAGTATCCAAAATTACTTGTTAAGCCAATTCGTTCGGCTTACTATATGCTTCAAAGCACACTGAATCTGGCCACCAACGATTTAAGCAGTGCCGAGAATAATATCAGAAAATCTTTGAGTACAACCTCATCATTAACTGGTGATATGCGTGGCACCAACCTTATGCAACTAGGTTTTATTCAGCTCAGACAAGGTAAAACCAAAGAAGGCAGAGCTAATTTACTGGAAGCTGTAAAAGCAGGTATACCAGACAAAGAAAGTTTAGCCAGTGTGTATTTACAACTGTGTTCAATTGAAATACAAAGACAGCAGAACAGAGCAGGTAAAGCATACTTCAAGAAGGCAAAGGATTTGAATCCAAAGAACAAAGAAGTAGCAGATCAGATCAGAATGATGGAGAAGACCATCAGCAGACTACCTGGATAAAAAAAAGCAGTCATTTCTGACTGCCTTTTAGATTGTTATTATAAAAATTCACTAAATCAGATTCCGAAGAGGCAGACACCGAAAGAGAAGAGGTGCTGACCTGGATTTTGCCCCTGAGCGAAGGCCGAATCGGTGTACATATTGCTCAGGCTATATCTGCCATAGACAGAGATATTATCGATTTCGACACGAACAACAGCGTTCATTTGCGTCTCATTGATCTTGATGTCAATATCATTTTTTTGTTTAAGGTCGAGTGCATTGCGATCACCTTTTAGAACAGCGGTACTGCGACCATTGAAACCGAACTCTACACCGGCAGCGAGGTTGAATCTGTTATTTTTGCCATGAAATTCAAGCATAACGGGCACAGTAAGATAGCGAACATCCAAACGATTTTTATCATAGTTATTGATGCTATCGTTATAGACTTTTAAGTAGCCGTTTTGATCGAGGTATTGTACTTGTTGTTTGTCTTTGTACTTCAGGTAATAATTATTGACATTCAGACCATAGCTCAACAGAATTTGGTTGTTATACAGGTTCATATCCTGGCGAATCAAGCCAATATTAATATTGGCACTTTTGCTAAGTTTTGGCTGATAAGAAGTTGCTGCATTATTATCGGACATGGTGCTTACAAAACCGATATCAATTGTAGGCAGATAATATGTTTCAATGAAGTGATTGCGTTGTTTGTTGTTTTTATATTTGAGCATGTCGATCACCTTTTTTCCTCCTGAATCAATTTTGTCATTCATTGTATTTGAAGGATTAGAAATATCATCCGTATAGCTAACTTTCACCACGATTTTTTTATTGTTAACGGTATCTTTGAACTTAATAGTGGTGGTGCTTTCGTCACCAAGAGGTTTCACAGCAACAGTTTTGTTTTTGTAGGTAATTTTTACACTGTCAGAAGACGATTGAGCTTTAGCAAGCAGTCCTGAGAAAGCGATGAGTAAAGCGGTAATAATGAATTGAATTGTTTTCATGATGTATAAGGTTTAAAAGCCTGCGATGATTTGATATTTTTTATTTTCTATGATGATTTTTTTGGATGTTCTGGTATTGGAATCATTTTCGATTTTGATGCGAGAGCCACCAGTAATTCTTGAAAAGAGGGAAGGTTTTTCTAAGTCTGTTTTTGGTGTTGGTTCGTTTTCGATCGTCACGAGAATGGTTTCGGTAGCCGGAGCACTGTTTCGAAGCGGTT
>JBJTNS010000027.1:0-23112 GCA_046074245.1 Chitinophagaceae bacterium
TTGTAATCAAACAGAGACAAAAGAATTTCTTTTGCGTCAGATGGAGAAAAACTCCCTTTAATCAGAGAGATTGAATCATTATTTCTTTTCATAACTTTAATTTTTCCTTCGGGAAGCAGATGTTTCAGAAAATCTGAAACATCTGCGGTTTAAACATTTGGATTAATATTACTTTATAACACTCACTCGTTTTACAAATTTTGTTCCGTCCACTGTCAGTTCAAGCATATAGATACCTTCGGCGTATGTGGTAAGATCTACAGTATTAAAATTATCATGTATCACTCTCAGAGATTTTCCATGTACATCAAATAACTGAATCTGCTCTATCGACAATTCTGATGTATTTGAAATATTGAACACTCCGGTACTTGGATTTGGATAGACTGATAATTTAGAATTCAAAGCTTCTTTATCATCAATATCTGTATTAATGGTAACGCATTTCGTTTGTTTGCACTCACAACCTGTCTCATTGGCAGCAATCATTGTAACACAGTACTTTTTAAAATGGCTGTAGACATAACTAACTCCGGTGTCATCACTGATCACTTTGTTACCATCTCCCAGCAACCAGGTATAGGTAATTTTCTGATTAGATGGCTGTGGCACGAAATCAAAACTCTTCAGACCATTGATGTAATTTCTCTTAATTTCGAAATCGCAACTTGTTGGAAGCGGATTAATTGTTACCAGTTTCACAAATGTATCAGAACAGCCACCTGCAATACTGGCAATTAAACTAACGGTGTAAGAACTTGTTCCGGTATTGGTGTAGGCGTGAACAGGATTCGCTAAATTTGAGCTAAATCCATCTCCGAACTCCCATTTATACATGATATTCCCCTGACTCCATTTAGACTGATTAACAAACACCACATTTTCATTGGCACATTTATCCTCTGCAACAAATGAAGCGATAGGTTCTTCTGCCACTGTTATGGCACGTGTAATCTGATCGGCACATCCGTTAGCGAGTCTTACCTGCAATCCAACCATTCTCATTCCAGATGATCTCCATCTAACCAAAGGCGAAACATCTGTAACATTACCTATACCATCACTTAAATTCCAGGTATACGACGGCATTTCTCCGGCCGGAATATTACTGGCATTTAACAATCGTCCAGGTGTTAGATTACAAGAGAAATCTGATCTGAAATCTGCTATTGGAGCAGCTTTTATAAACAAAGTTCTTGTACTTGAATCTGAGCAGCCAAATTCTGACACGGCCTTTAGTTGCACCTGCTTGGTACCGGAACTTCTGAAATCGTACACCGGATTTTTAGCTGTAGAAATACTATTGGCTTCCGAGAAATTCCAGATGCTGCCCAATGTTCCAGATGACAAACTGGAAGCGTTAACAAATTCAACTTCTTCATTTTCGCAATACTCATTTTTGCCCACAGAAAAACTGGCTACTGGTCGCGGTAATGCATAGGCATTTCTCTGATAGGTACTAACACAACCATTTGAAGTCGCCTTAAGTTCAACTCTGTATCCTCCGGCTGAAGTATACAGATAGCTTGGTTGCGTGGCAGTTGAGCTTCCTCTTCCATCGCCCATATTCCATTCATACTGAATTATACCATTACCGATGCTGGTAAGATTGATGAATCTCACCGGAGAACCTAAACATGCATTACTAACCTTGAATTTCACATTTGGCACTTCATTGATATTGACATTAAATACCGTGTCTTTGATGAATCCGTATGGAGCAGTGATACTGCGCATCTTTACAGTATATGTTCCGAATGCCGGAAACTGATGCACTGGATTATTAGCATCGTCTAATGGTGAGCCATCACCAAAGTCCCATTGAAAAACCAACTGACCAGAAGACACTGTAGAAACATTTTCGAAGTATATTTCAGAACCATCACAAAGAATAGAAGGCAGTACAAATTTAGGCGAGCCCTTCGGTCCAACCACTAATTTTCTCTTGAACAAGGTATCACAACCTGTCATTAAATCACTTACTTTGATATAGAGAATAACAGTGCTGTCCAGCATTGATGAAGGGGCAACAAATGTAATGCGGCCATTGTTGTTATGATCGTATATGATGGTATTATTTTGAAGCACAGTACCTGCTTCTGATGCTGCCCAGATCTGATTGGTCCACAAACTACCGTAGTCGGCCATTTCATACTTTCTTGGAGCAGTCATTTCCATCACAAATGGCTCATCGTATGGATTCACACTGTAACCTCTGTTGAGATAATCAAAGATACCCTGAGAACTTGACACAAAACTTAATTGCCCTCCACCTGGTGAAGGTGTTACATTGAATACAACAGACTGAGAATCGTTTTGCGGAACATCATCTGAAAAATCTGAGAACAATCTTAAAACATTACTACCTGCTTTGCTAAAAACATATGCATCCGGGAAGGTAACAAGCATGGTATCACCAGGATTAATAACCGAGTTCAGCTTAACAATCGCCTTAGCACCCAGATTTAATCTCGATGCCAGCTGAACACCTGTTAAAGGGAAGGCAGAATTATTTCTGATAGTCCCGCGTAGTGTGCTCGAATATCCAGCGCATACATTCTGTGGCAATGGCAAATACAAATTTTCCATCTTCAGGTCTATCGTATACTCAATTGCACCAAGGTCCGGGGTCTGAGAATTTCTTGATATACCTCTCTGGTCGCTGTTAACACCTGTGATTCTTACACCTTTGTTGCACATAGGCAAGGAAGTGGGATGTAAATCTGATGCTGCGTTTTCGTTGATATAGAGAGGGTCTGTGCTGATATTAGTTGTATTAAATCCAGCCTGAAACATATCTGTCATTGTTGGGCGCATAGAGCCGGAAACATATCCAACATATGAATTTCCGGAACTTCTTAAATCGAAATTATTATGCGTGAATGCCGCTGGAGATGAACCAGAGAAATCGTAGTACAGATATTTTGTACCGGTACCCTGAAAATCGCAGGACATGACATTGTTTCTAAACTCACTCCAGTAGCCACCATATACTACATAAGTGGTAGAGTTATTATTAACAGTGGTGCCAGAAACATGCGCGAAGGTATTATTGACAATGCTTAATCCAGCACCTAACAAGGTCGCATAATTATAAATATAGTTGTAGTTAAATCCAGTAGTTCGGCAGTGTATGCTGTTGTTAATGAAAGTACTGCTTCTGGTGGTATTGTTAAAATTGTAATAGTAGACAGGATACTGAGTATTGCCAGTTACGCCCGAACCGTCAATATTATAAAGACGATTGCGTTCAAAAACCCCAGTTGCGTAGTTAAGATAGATACCATACTTCAGAGAAGTAACAGTGTAGTCGGTATTATGAACAGTATTACCTGTAAATTCTGTATTAGAGCAATAAGAAATATAGAAACCGCAATAGCGCCAGTTCTGAATATTATTACTAATAAATCTGTTGCCTGAATTGGCGTTATTTAAACTTGAAGTTGTTGGTCCCACCATTACAATTCCGTAATACGGACCATTGCTATTGGCGGTTCTCAGGTTATTGCTTTCAAAAATATTATTATTCCCTGCGTTGTTATAACTGAAAGGAGAAGTGGTTCCGTTAGAAATCCATATATATGCGGTACCAGTTGTAGAGCCTGTCATCGAAGGGCATCTGAAACTACAGTTTCTGAACGCATTAAAATCGGCAGCATTTCTCATCCATACACAGTAGCCGAAGGTGGCATTATTAACAATTGTCAGGTTATTAAAGGTGAAAAAATCAGCGCCGTTTAAGTCGAGTACCCCACCTGCCGCAGTAGAAGTAGGCGTAAAACTTAAAGTAGCTCCGTTTCCATTGATGGTAACAGTTCTGGTGGCGCTCATCCCGAGAATAGCTGGAATACTAATTTGCTGATTATAGGGTCCGGTACCACTGGCTATATTAACAGTGATGGCTCCCTGAACACCAGCACCTCCTACATTGTAGTTCGCCGGACCACCATCACCCCTGGTGATGTTTCTTAAGTCGTTAACAAAAGCCGTTACCGAAAGGTAATTCACAGAAGACGCAGCAAGTCCGGGATTAATGGTGTAAACACCTCCGTTAAATGCCATTAACACTCCCGTTGTAAATACGATCTGGAAGAGCAGCAAATATCTCAGAACCGAGACTTTGTACTTGATTGATTGGTAGATTCTTTTCATAAGCGGTTATATTTTTTTACAAAATTATTGTGAGAATTCGATCAACTTGCTTGACTAAGCAGACTAATATGCCTTAATTTGTACTAAAATGTTACTTTTAGGGTAGGTGAGATTACTTAGAGAAAATATCAGAAAAATCAGAGAGCTGAGAAACTACACTCAGGAGTATATGGCCGACCAGCTCGGACTAAGTGTAAGTGGCTACGGAAAGATTGAACGAAGCGATTCTGATATTAACTTGTCCCGCATTACTCAGATTGCCGAAATTTTGAATGTTAGCCGTTCTGTTCTATTAGAGTTCAACTCTGAAGAAATACTAAACACCCTCAACTCCGAGAGTGAAAAAAACACCGATAAACGCAACAGCACTGCCCCCTCTGTGACACCTCGCAACTCAGCAGACAGCGACGACTTATCTACCCTTCTGGATATTATCCGTTCTCTTAAAGAAGAAAACAGACTGCTCAAAAACAAACTAAAAAAATACGAACCCGACAACGACTGGTTGTAAGGTTGATGGTCGCCCCCCGAATTAAGTTATCATATATATTCGGGAGTTTAATCCTATTAATCTATCCTGAACAGAGTTCTTATTCCATCATCCTATTAATCCCCGCCAGTTGTATTTCGAGCACACTCATCATACTCATAATTATCCTGCAAATCACATAAATCATTTATATATTTGTAGTGCATGAACGCGATTATCCTTCACCACTCCGAACAACTTGATATCTTCTCGGCTAATACCGACTCGGAGCTGGAACTGCCCTATATCAGTGCAGGAATAAGTGCAGGATTTCCATCGCCAGCGCTCGACTTTATCGACCTGAGTATCGACCTCAACAGACACCTCATTAAGCACCCCTCTTCTACTTTTTATGGTCGCGTGAAAGGCGATTCTATGAAAGATGCCGGTATTCACGATGGCGACCTGCTGGTGATTGACAAAAGTCTGGAAGCCGCCGACGATAAAATTGCCGTTTGCTACATCGATGGTGAGTTCACACTCAAACGCATTCGCTTTGAAAAAAACTGCTGCTGGCTGGTACCCGCCAACGATTCCTACCAGCCCATCAAAGTAACTGAAGATAACGACTTCATGATCTGGGGAATTGTCACTCACGTCATAAAAAAAATGTCCTGATGTTTGCCCTGGTCGACTGCAATAACTTTTATGTGTCATGCGAACGGGTTTTTCGCCCCGATCTCAATGGGCATCCCGTAGTGGTGCTTTCTAACAACGATGGATGTGCCATCGCCAGAAGCAATGAGGCCAAAGCACTCGGAATTCCAATGGGAGCGCCTGCTTTCGAATACGAAGAACTTTTCAAAAAACATCAGGTGAAAGTTTTCTCGGCCAACTTCGCCCTCTACGGCGACATGAGTCAGCGCGTTATGCAACTGCTCGCAGACTACTGCGACGATATGGAAATTTATAGCATCGATGAGGCCTTTCTTGAACTAAAGGGATTTGATGAACACCAACTTGCCGAACTCGGAAAAACCTTAAGAAAACGAATACTTAAATGCACAGGAATACCCATCAGCATAGGTATCGCACCAACAAAAGCTCTGGCCAAAATCGCCAACCGAATTGCAAAAAAATTTCCGAACGAAACTAACAGCACCCATATCATCAACACCGAAGAAAAACGCATCAAAGCTCTCAAATGGACCAAAGTTGAAGATGTCTGGGGCATAGGCGGAGCACACTCCCAACGTTTCAAAAAAATGGGGGTGACCAATGCACTTCAGTTCTCATTGTTAAACGACGAATTTGTAAGAAAACAAATGACCATTGTTGGACTGCGACTAAAACACGATTTGATGGGAATCCCTACCCTGAAAATTGATGAAATAAAAGATAAGAAAAACATCGCTACCACCCGGTCTTTTGATGGCAACTTCACTGAACTACATCAACTCGAAGAACGCGTTTCTACCTTCGCTGTTTCCTGCGCCGAAAAACTCAGACGACAGAAGGATTGCTGCAATACCATGATGGTGTTTATTCACACCAATGGGCATCGCCATGACCTCGAGCAGTACAGCAAAAACATTTTAATTAAACTGCCCTTCCCTACAAACTCAGCCATAGAACTTAGTCGTTTTGCCCTCGAAGCTCTGGGTAAAATTTTCAAACCTGGCTACCACTACAAGAAGGCTGGAGTAATTGTAATGGACCTTACGCCGGACAAAAATGAGCAAGTAAGACTTTTCGAAAACCGCAACCAGAAACATATTCCCCTAATGGCTGCAATGGATAAACTTAACGCCAGGTATGGACAACAGAAACTACGACTGGCTAAACAAGCCAACGGCAGAATATGGAGAATGAAACAAGAACAACTTTCTCCTGGTTACACCACCCGATTATCTGATATTATAATTGTAAAAAGCTGATGTGTTTTCACTCTAAACAAACTAAAAAAGCTGTAGAACTCGAACACCGCTTCAGAGCGCGATTCGAGAAACCTGAAGCCTATCAGCCTTCGATATTCAACGGCTTCCAGTTTCCTAAAACCCCGGTTATTACCAACCTACAGCCTGAACAGATTCAACTGCTGAACTGGGGCCTCATCCCTCACTGGGCCAAAGACAAAGACATTCGAAAAAATACCCTGAATGCCAGAATAGAAACCATCGCCGAAAAGCCGTCTTTCAGAAATGTCATCCATCAAAGATGCTTGGTGCTTGTTGATGGTTTTTATGAGTGGCAGTGGCTGGATCCTGAAGGTAAAAAGAAACAGAAATATGAAATTGGATTAGCCGATGGAGAAGCCTTCGCTCTGGGAGGTTTGTGGAGTAAATGGATAGATAAAGAAACCGGTGAAGAACTTAACACATATGCGATTCTGACCACAGAAGCCAGAGGTCTGATGACAGAAATACACAACAGCAAAAACAGAATGCCTGTCATCATTCAACCTGGAAAGGAAAACGCATGGCTGAGTGAAGAGATAAATGAAACGGCAGATCCTCCCATCATCGCCACCAGGGTATGAACTTAAAGGGTTTCAGACTTTATTTGATGCTCACGCTTACAGCCTGTCAGCAAACGTTGAAAACAGATGTGATTGTTCCGATGTGCCCCGAGGAAATACATCAGGAAGAAGTTCGTTATAAAAACAATACTTTCTTTGCAAGAAGTAGCTCAGGTATCGACAGGATACTCCTCAACAATACTTACCTCCGGCCAATGGACAACAAGAGCCTCGACCTCGAATTTGATTTTACGCTGAACCCCAGCGACTCCTTCGTGGTGTATGCCAATGGCAAACACCATACGATTAAGGACATCAACCATTACTACCCCGGTGCTGAACTAAAAATGGAGGGAAATATTCTGACAATTACGTATCAGTGTGAAATGCCCATTTTTGAATAAATCCTTTTTAAGGTGTTGAAACTAAAAAAAACAGGTAATTAGTAATTATTTTAATTCCACACCCTGACAGGGTGTTTTAAAGTAAAATAATTAATTAAACCTAAGGCGCTGACAATCAGATTGCAAGGTTTTTTCTCAAATTACTGCTGAGAATTAGAATCGAAATTTTGTAGAATTATTTTAACAAAACACCCTGACAGGGTGTTTTGAAATAAAATAATTACCCCATTAAAAATCCCCTAAAAAAAAATCCTCCACCGGAGTATACGAACCGGCAGAGGATTTACAGTTTTTGGTCAACTAAGTTGACCTAGTTTCACACTTTTTTTGTTGATTTATTAGTGTTTACACACACACGATATCTTAGAAATTAACAGTCATGTTAACACCTGACTGCAAATTGTTTTTGTATAGTTGAGTTGTCGCACTCAGTCTGCAAGATCCAATCAGTGCAGAGAATCCGAACTTTGGCTGATTTTGCTCGACACCACCCTGAATCAGGATGTTCTCGCCAAGCTTTTTATAAGCCATTGCTGTGACAAACATTTTACTTTTGAAAGCATACGTCTCAAACTGAAATGCAGAGCTTCTGTTGTAAACATTGTAACCCATGCGCGCTCCCATTTGAGTGGCACGTTGCTCGGCTGGCAAACTCATATCATTGTTGATCAATGCTGCGGCACCCAGACTGAAATAGCCTTTCACCTGACCAAAGAAGAGGAAGCCTGCACGGCACTTTAATCCGTGAGCATAGCCTGCACTCAGTAAAGTGGTTTTGGCAATACCATCGTAAATACCTTTTGCATGGATGAATTTTGGACGCGAGCGACTAACAGATTCGCTGAATCCATAACGGTTGTTTAACATAACCATGGCCTCAGCACTTAGTCGCATATTGTCCATCATGCTAACAGGAGCTGTAGCTTTGGCGCCTTCTAAAACAGGCTTACTTACCTGATAAACGTTGTTAAAATAGCCTGCATTTAATCGCAGAATCGCGTGATTTGCCCCAAAATTGTTGCGCATTTTAGGATTGAAATAAGCGTTTAGCGGCAGGAAAACAACTAGTAGTGCGGTGCTTAGTAGAATTTTCATTGTGCGTTTGTGATTTTCGTTTGTATTTGTGTATTGTGCGTTTTTATAAAATCAATGCTATGAACCCGACAAACAGTTTAACAGATGAGCTCTGTCAAAAAGTCTGCAGATACGATAGTGGGGAACTGATTAATTGCTTAGCCTTGTGTCGGTTTAAATTGAAACAAGCGCTTGCTGAACATCAGCAATGTTAAAAAAATAAATTCTCTGTAGTTGATTTTGATGGCCCGTGACGAGTTAGAACCGTCCACGTATGGCAACGCCATTACGCCCTTTGATTTTTGTGTCATTATTTTGTGTATTGTGTGTGTAAGTCATCTGCTCAAAACTAAGTGTTTTTTACTATGAGTAAATATACTTAGTTACCTTGGTGGCAAATATAGGCTACTGAATGAATTCTATGCAAGGTTTTTTTAATAATTCGAAAAAATAGTTTTGTAAACCACTGATATTTTGATAAATGAAGAATCGAAAAAATAGATTTTCACTCTACTAAAACAAAGTTTTGTTTAAATATTTAAACGTTTTCCAAGCAATTACTTCTACAAAAAAAAGAGCAAAAAGTAAGTAAAAACACTTACGACAAAAAAAGTGAATGAATTTTGAACCGAAAACACAATCAAGTCGCAACATTCTATAAAACAAGTACTTACAAAGAGCAAAAATGTTAATTTATTGCCCCAAATAGCGTTTTATTGCCTCAGAATGGCAATTTTTTCCTTTTAAGAAGTAGGCGCAAGTCCTCCAGATTCGCTTTTCAGCAAACAACTGACAATTTTAAATTAAATACTTAATTGCGATTATCCATTCCCCAAAGCATTTTATTGCGCAGGGTTTTAAGGAAAGTATCACCTTCGAATCTCACCAGGTTGATACTGAAATCGGCTTTTCTGATGGCAATCTGAACCGTCTGATCAATCGTCACAGAGCGACTGTCTAATGTCGCAAGAAAATGATTGCTCCTACCTTCGATTTCGAAACTCAGAACCTGATCATCTGGTATAATGATTGGTCTGACATTTAAATTATGTGGTGCAATCGGGGTTACCACTAAACTGGAAGATTTTGGAAACAGAATCGGTCCGCCACAGCTTAATGAATACCCTGACGATCCTGTTGGTGTAGCGATAATTAATCCATCAGCCCAGTATGAATTGAGTGGCTCGCCATTAACAAAGGCATGCACGATAATCATACTGCTGGTTTCTTTCTTATGCAATACGAAATCATTTAATGCATAATTGAACCCAAACAAATCTGTATTGCTCTCTAACTGCAACAAAGAGCGCTTATCTATGCTATACGACCCAACCTTGAGTTCACTAAAGGCATTCTTAAATCCATCAGTAGAGACATTTGCAAGAAATCCTAAGCGACCAGTATTGACACCTATAATAGGCACCTGACTATCGCTGGTAATTTCTACAGCATCCAGAATTGTACCATCGCCTCCGATACAGATTAGAAAATCAATAATTGGCTCCTGTCGGCAAAGTCGGTCGAATTCCGGCAATCGGTACTGATGATTAATACTTGATGCCAGTTGCTGGTGCAACATCACCTCAACTTTTTCCAAATGAAGGAACTGAATAATTTCTTCAATTAATTTAAGTTGTTTCGGGGTACTGATTACCTTGGCATATAAACCAATTTTCATCGGGTTGTTGGATTAAGAGTTTGATTAATGATGAATCAATTGACAAATTTACCACTTATCGCCAAGAAATAAAAACCATTAGTGTTCAATTGTCTGTTCATAAAAAAAGCTCTGTAATGATTACAGAGCTTTTACTACAAAGTTTTTAAGCTTAGAAACGCTCGAACTGAGAGAAGAAGTAATTTCCTTCAATTGCTGCATTCTCGTCGCTATCGCTACCGTGGATAGCATTAGCATCGATGCTCTTAGCATATTTCTTACGGATGGTACCTTCTTCAGCATTGGCTGGATTAGTAGCACCGATTAATTTTCTGAAATCTTCAACTGCATTGTCTTTTTCAAGAATTGCTGCAACGATAGGACCGCTGATCATGAAGTTAACTAAATCTCTGAAAAAAGGACGTTCGCTGTGCACAGCGTAAAAACCTTCTGCCTGAGATTGTGTCAGATGAATGTACTTCATTGATACAATTTTAAATCCGGCGTTCAGGATATCATCGATAATTTTACCTGTGTGAGCATTCGCTACAGCATCAGGTTTGATCATTGTAAAAGTTCTGTTGGTGGTCATTGATATTTCTTATTTTAAAACGGCTGCAAAATTAATGAAATTATCATTAAGAACAACAGAAACTCTGTGATTTTAGTGGGGTATTTTCAGCATTTGGTCAAAACACTGTCATTTTTACTGTCGCATTAATCCTTTTGTTTGGAATAATAGCGCTCCCAGAGATCCTGAATAATCCCGTCTTTTAGTCCGTGATATGGTGTCATTATCTCTGTAATAGTTGTTCTCTTGAAAATATCCAGATAAATTCTGCCCGCAACATCTATTACTTCTGCCCTGTCTGGATTTAATTTCAAATGATAAATCCTCTCGTGCAAGTCAATAGACTCTATATCCTCAGTTAACTGCTCCAGTTTTTTTAATTTCAAATATCCGCCCTGAGGCACGCTGGCTAATTCGCCATACTTATGAATATTCCCTCCTGTACCAACACCTTTTAATTTTGGCACCCAGGCGACATTCTCTTTGATCCAGGCATGAAGTTTATCAAACTCTTCTGTTTTTATCTTCTTCTCTCTTGCCCTTACTGTACCAATGTTGAAACTCTTTGAAACAAGGGCCTTATTGTTCTGAATCAAAGTTAATTCTGTACTACCACCCCCTACATCTACGTGCAGAAAGGTATCCTCTGAAGGCAATAAATGTAAAAATGCATTCATAATGAGTTTGCTTTCAACATTACCAGTAATAACATCGATCGAAATACCTGTCTCTTTCTTTATGAGTTTAATAATTTTCTCCGAATTCTTGGCATCCCGCATTGCACTGGTGGCACAGGCTCTGAAAAAATCTACATTATAAATATCCAGCAATAAACTAAAAGCCTTAATCGCTTTCAGCAAAAGATCCATCTTCTTCTTGCTTATTTCTTTTGTCCCAAATACATCATCACCTAATCTGATCGGTAGTCGCGTAAACTCAACCTTTTTCCATTCCGGCTTGAGACTGTCCTCCTGAAGTGGTCGTGAAATAAGGAGACGTACCCCGTTAGACCCGATATCAATTGCTCCAAATTTCATTTGAATTTATGTATTTGAGTTGTGCACAATAATACAAGTATTTTTCCAAGAAAAAAGCAGTAAAAACAACTAATAACAATAATTTTAATCAGTATTCAGGAAAAATAAAAAAGTTCTGATTTTAGCGTAATTATTTAATAAACTTCTCCAGATAACTTAAGCCCTTACTGGTAAGTGTAAAACTATAATCTTTTAAACTATCCGAATCATACAAAATTCCTGAAGCTTTCTCTGTCTCCAGATCTCTGCATGGTCGCACCAGGTCGCGGGCAATCAACAATTTCAGCTCATCAGCAATATGACTGTGCTTCTCGCCTTTAATCTCTTCAAGAATATGCTCAAACCTTTCTTCAAAAATGAGAAGTCTGATAATTTTCTCTGACAATATACTTAATCTATCTGCGCTCATTCTGCTTTTTCTTTGTAACATTGACATGCTGATACGGACAATGTTTACAAGCACATCCACAACAATACCCTCGTTTTAAATGATAGGCCTCAGTAAAAACCAGCAATCCTTCCTCGTTCAGGTAGTAATCGCCTTGCTCTGTTGCCTTTTTCATACGGCAAATCTATTACTTTGCTTTCTGATTCCTATATTGAAATTGTTTATATTTGTCTCATGTTTTTAGTCAGATACTCTTTGTTATTGTCTCTCTGCCTTGTCCAGATCAATCTGTCTGCCCAATGGAAAAAAATTTATACGCCCTTCACCAACGATTTATTTGATGTCTGCCAGGTACCTGGTAAAGTATATGCCGCTGGTCAGGGTAGCACTGTTCTTCAGAGCTCCGACTCGGGTAAATCCTGGCAAAAACTCAGCCTGACAATTCCTTCTAACCTGAGAACGGTGTATTTTTTTGATTCTCTTACCGGACTGGTAAGCGGAGAAAATGCACGTATTCAAAAAACATATAATGGTGGAAAAACATGGACTCAGAAATATGTTCGTACTGCCGCTTTTGCCTATGATATTGATTTCAGTGGCAACAAAGGAATCGCAGTTGGAAAAGACCTGCTGGCCATTAGCTCTGCAGATGCCGGCGAAACATGGACCGTAGACACAACTCCACAGGTGAGAAAACAACTCAACAGTGTGAGCATTTCTCCTTCCGGCAATTGCTGGACTGTAGGTGATAGTGGCTTCATCTTCAGAAAACACCTGTCTGAGAAAAAATGGACCCCCGTTCCATCTGGCACCATCATCAACCTGACCAATGTATCAACCATTGGTGATTCTTTTATCATTATCACCGGAGGAATGCCAGATACCGCTCTGGTTGGCAAACACCTGAACATTCTGCTGTTCTCTTTCGACAACGGGCAAACCTGGCTTAGCACCACCCTGAAAGAACTTAAAACCATTTATTCGGCATATTTCTTTAATGAAGATACTGGCTTTATATGCGGAACCAATGGCATCATTTCCAAATCCTACCAGATTTTCAATCAGCGCAGTCAGCAACTTTCCGGAACGGCTTCTGCACTCAACAAAGTTCATTTCTTTAATAACAATGGATTAATTGTCGGCGATGGCGGTACCATTTTGCGCAGCACTAACAGAGGCGGTCAAGGCCTTCACCTTGTCTCAGCATCCCGTTCACCACTACAGATTTTCCCTAATCCCAGTGCTGGCAGTTTCACCATTCAAAACATTAACGAAACAATCGTTTCTGTGAAAGCCTTTGACAGCCATGGAAGAGAAATTACAATCAGTAAAAACTCGGAAAACTACTCTCTGCCTCATGCCGGCATATACACCATTCAGATACTTCTCAACAATGGTGAGCACTGGCACTCTACTATTCGGATTCACTAGCTAACTGAGCGGTTGTAACCAGCTCTGATATATTGGGGTTAATACGCGAATACTTCACTCTTAAACCAGTCTTACTGCTGTAATCATAATTCGGAATTGCATCAGTCTGTCTTGAAATTTCTTCTCCGTTAACAACATAGTTGTACGTTACCATTTCATTATATTCTACCACGCGGTCAACTACCGTTACATCATAAAAGAAACTGAGATGAATGACTTTGGTTACCTGCATCAGCATTAAAAACAGAATAGGTGTTACAAGAAAAAGAATTACAAATAGTCGCACCGGACCACTTTCCCTTCCGATATCCTGGATAGACATTGCTTTCTTAAAAATCCTTCTTTTGTAAACAATATTGGCAATCATGTAGGCACCCAGACCAAAAAGGAAACTGCCAACGACAATATACATGATTTTAAAATTTAGAAAATTAAGAAACCAGTTGTTGTAACAGATCAGTATACCGGTACAAAACACCAGCACCGACAGCAAATACCGTCTTTTATGTGATAAGACATTTTCTGCCCTTAAATATTCATCGATTATTCTTTGTCTCTGGTTTTCGGCATGCCTTTTTAACTTCTCTCTTACTTCTGCATTTTTATCTTTTCTGACATTGGGAGTAGCTTGCTGACTTTTTCGACTGTAATAATTCCGCAGCAAGTCGTCGTACTCCGATTTTTTATCAGGCTCACTTAATATGTTATACCCCTGAGTGAGTACTTTAAAATACTCTTCAGCTACTTTGTTATTTGGATTCTTGTCCGGATGATACAGCAATGCCAGTTCCCTGTACCTTCTCTTCACGATAGAGATATCCGCACAAAGCTCGATTTCCATTAACTGATAGTAGTTGTGTTCGATCAAATTATTTCCTGTAAATTTGCTTGTAATCTTTAATAACCTTTAATTTTACCGACTATTGCCTACAGACATGAAAAACTCCGAAACAATGCAGGAATCCTTGCCATACGACAAAACTAAACGATTGTTTGGCATTCTGGCAATTGTACTTTCACCTTTTCTTATCGGCTTTATTTTTGGCATGCTCGCTGTATATCTGATTGACAAAGATAATAGAATGTATCAAAGTTTTCCTATTGGGTATTCTCAAATTGCCATTCAAAATCATCAGACTAGTAAACGCTGGGCCACCACTGGCTTCATTGTCTCATTGATACTATCTATAATAATTATCTATTTTTACTATAATTACGGTACCATTAATCCTGCACGCTTAAAGGAATTATTAAATTAACCCAGCTACAATTCTTTTGGTATGATTTTCGTTCTATAGTCGATATGCGACAGCTGCTAATCTTTTTATACTGCCTTCCTTTTGCTTTGAGTGCTCAGCTGACTGTCAATTCAAAGGTATTTGACCATGGCACAATTGAACGGTTTAACAATGATACGGCCTGGTTTACTTTTAACAATACCGGCACAAAAACTATCTATCTCTTAAGCACTCAGCCTAAATCGGACTACGAAATTCTTTGCCCTGGAAAATCAATTGAAGCTGGCGCAACATGGAAAATTGCTGTAATTTATTACACTTCACAAAAGGGTCGGTTCAGCATCAAAGTACCACTTTATTTTAGTCACCTGAATACCCCTCTCGAACTCGAAGTTAAAGGTCAGATTAAAACCATTCTACCTACCGCACTTACAACTTGTCCGTCTATTGAATCTTCTAAACCTTTGCTGGCTGGGCAAGTTCCATTAGCCATCATTCTAAAGGATGAAATCACCCAGGAAACCCTCGACAAAGCTGATGTAACAGTAATCAATCAGAATAAGACCTATAAATGTGTGACAGGCCTGCAATCTAAAACCTACAAGTGTAAATCAGAATACGGCATGCTAAAAATTAGCGCCGACAAAAACGGATATGAAAGCAAAACAGTTGAATTCAGATATGATCCGGCAAACTATACCTGTATCATTGAATTAAAACGATTAGAAAACTATAGTGATACCAGCCTTAAAATTAAAGAGCCAGACCCTATTCTTATCACTGAAAAAAGCGATGAATATGACCTGATAAAAAAGAAAACACCAGACCCTATCAATGATACGATTGTTCCTGAACCTGAATATGTTTACATCCCCTCTTCTGTGTCAGACTCCGGATTTAACTCTTTCAGATACAAACCCAATCATTTAATTTTTATCATAGATGTGAGTGGTAGCATGAAAGACAGCACCAAATTAAATTACCTTAAGAAAGCAATGTCGCAGTTGATTGGCACTGTCAGACCGCAGGATCATATCACACTGATTACCTATAATTCTAAAGTGAAGGTAATTTTTAGTAATTATAGCGGACTTGACAGACAAGCGATGATGAAGGCTATTGATACCCTGAGTGCTAAAGGTGGTAGCAATGGCGCTCATAGTTTAGAAATGGCATACGATCTGGCCAGAGAGCATTTTATCAAAGGCGGAAACAACCAGATTTTCCTGGCTACAGATGGCTTGTTTAACAGTTCTAAAATAAGCAACGAAGACCTTTATAAACAATCTGCTAAACACCATATTTTTCAAGGCATCAAGCTCTCAACAATTGGTTTTGGAAATGACGAAAAAGCACTCGATTTTCTAAAGAAATTATCCCAGTTTGGAAGAGGGAATTTTCTAAAAATTGAACATATCCCTGCAGATATCGATGTTCTGCTCAACGAAGTAAAGCTGCAATCACTGTCTAAATAATTCATCAGCACACTTGCACCTGTTGACAATTATAACATGTTTAAACACTTGAAAACCTCTGTTTTGGTCGTACTTTGTACTTTTAGATGCAAACGACAATGAAAAACCTAATTTTACTTTGCTTTCTGGCGACCAGTTTATCTGCATTCGCTATGCCACAAGACTCAATCGGAGTGAAAGTGGTCGACGGCAAAACTTACATCATGCACAAAGTGAGTAAGGGGGAAGGTGTATACGGCATTGGAAAAAAATATGGCGTACCTGCTGCTGATATTTTTGCCGCCAATGATGGATCTAAAACTTCTATTAAAATAGACCAGATTCTTCTAATTCCGAAAGCAGGCCTTACCTCCTCTGGTACTGGTTCTGGCTCCGGAAAAGCTACAGGCAGTTCTACAAGTACATCAGTTGCAAAAACCGAAAAAACTTATCATACTGTTACTGCCGGACAAACACTCTCTTCTATTGCCAAAAAATACAACACAACGGTTCTTGAAATCAAGAATCTAAATAACCTTAAATCTGATAATATCGCACTTGGACAGAAATTAATCGTCGCTGAGACAAAAACATCTGTCGCTCAGTCGACTCCAAAACCTGAACCAAAACCAGAGCCGAAACCTGAGCCAAAACCAGACCCGGTAGTAAGTACACCTGATCCAGTTGTCGCTCCTCCGGTGGTGAGCAATAACAATGTCGTTGTAAGCAATAAAACGGAGTCTTCTGAAAGTTCTGAAAAATCCAGTCAGGTGATCAACACCTACTCTACTGACGATGGTGACGAAATTTCTGAAAGTGGCTCTGCAATCATCTCAAGTGAAGGTGATCTCAGTCAGGAACGCAGCTTTATCATGCACCCTACCGCTAAAGTTGGCACTATAGTGATGATTACCAATACCAGCAATAACAATACTGTTTTTGCCAGAGTGGTTGCCAACTGCAAATGCGATGCCGGCACCATCCTTAAAATGAGTAAAACTGTGGCGTCTAAACTGGGGTCAAACGACACCACCCAGGTGAAATTAAGTTACGCAAAATAAGTTACACCCCTATGAAATACCAAGCAAAGCAGCTCTTGTTCCTTCTGCTTTGGCTGAGTTTCTGTATGGGCATGACCCTATCGCCCGCCCTAATAAGCATTAGCTTAGGATTGATTGCCCTTTTAGGAATTCCAGGCTTCAGTGCATTAGGCCTAAGCAAAACTGAAAGAACAATTTCCCTGGCAGCTGTTCTGTTTTATCTTTCTGGCGCCTTATCATATTTCTATTCTGATAACAGCGATGAAGCTTTAAGAAAAATACTTCTTAAACTACCGATTTTGTTAGTGCCTTTTATCATACAATCTTTCAAAAAACAAGCAGAAATAAAAACTCAGTTGCTTATTATTTTCTGCTACTCTGTTTACCTGCCTGGTATCGTTAGTGTCTACAATTATCTTTCTAACAAAACCCTATTTGATCAGCTCATCCTGGAATCAAAACCATTGCCTGTAGAATTTGGTTATGGTATCTATCATATACAATTTTCTATTCTTCTGGCAATCGCCATAGTAGCCGGCACTTATTACTGCATCAATCAGTATTCAAACAGGAGAAACATCAACTATTTCAGTATCGCCTCATTAACGATTCTTAATTTCTTTATTATCCATATCCTAAGTGCCCGCACAGGCTTACTGGGATGCTACGCCGGATTAATAATAATTGCCATAAGCAAGCTTAGAAATGTCGGAAGAAAAACATTCTGGATCAGCGTCAGCGCTGCCATGATTTTACCTCTGATAGTATTCTCATTAAGTTCTTCTTTGCAAAACAGAATCAAAAACTCTGTAGAAGATCTCAGGGTAGTATTGAATCAGGCCAATCCGAATGACTACTCTTTCGCGATGAGAGTAGAGGCCTGGAAAAATGCAGTGGATGTCATTAAACAAGCTCCTTTAAGTGGCGTCGGCATTGGTGATGCAGAAAAAACATTGCACGATAATTTTGAACACTTCAATCCTTCAATAGAAAAAGACAACAGAAAGAACCCGCATTTTCAGCTCCTTGAATCTGCTGTTCAAAGTGGTATTCCGGCTTTAATACTGCTGCTGTTCTTGTTTATGTATGGCATAAGTGTCAATCTAAGAAATGCCCCCCTGGCAGCCGCCTTCTTTATGTTATTGCTCCTGTCCTCTTGCTTTGAGAGTATTCTTGAAAGACAAGCTAGCGTTGCAGCTTTTGCTGTATTTATAGGATGGGGACTGGCGTTTCAGACATTTAAAGAACCCGTAAAGGACGCTCAATAAGTTTTATTTAAGTTCAAGTTTTTTCCTGACTTTCCCACTCTTTTCAACCAGAAACCAGAGGCCATTGGTTTTACCTTTACCAATAAAACAACCATTGCACTCTTCGGGCAACAGGTTTTTAAATTTCCCTATAAACTTTTCAGCCAGATCTAAATCATCAAACTCCAGTAAGCGCACTCTCTCACCTTTAGTATTGATGGCTTGTGTGGTATATAAACCTCTTGTACGTTTATCTCCGACATACAAGGTGGCAATTCCGTTTTTAAAAGTAGATGCCTTATTTAAAACAGTGTCGCAGGCTTTTAATCCGGTGTTCACAATCACCTGCCCTGTTGTATCGATATATACCAGATAGTTATTTTTCGCAACAGCGCACAGTCCCTCACTGAACTCTGGCTCAAAACCACAAGGCAAATTAAATCCTCCCGCAATCTTTACATTTAAAAATGTATCTGTAAACACAAATTTACCGCAATAGACTGTATCTTCTTCTGCCATGTTTTCAATCTGATACGGTCCGCATTCAAAATAAATCAGCATCCTGTTGTCGCGGTGGGGCATCGACTTAAGATACATCTTTAAGTCGCCCTCCGTCATCGGGTATTTACCACGAGGTATTGAACGTGGTATTTCAAAAAAATCATCAGACAATAATTCAGGCTCAGTATCTGGCGACACATCGTTCACTGCAACCCGAATCGTTGTGTCCTTTTTGTTACCGGATACCAGCATTGGCAAAGGTTTTTTACGCACATGTACCAGAAGTGGTTCCCTGATCCTCTTACCATCTTTATCTATATAATAAACATCGTAGTAGTTCTTTAAAGTTCCGCTTCCTTTATACACTTTAGCTTTTCCGTTCTTAAATGGCAGTATACGGTTTCTGTGATTGGAACAGGCCAGTAGGTCTGTGACTATTTTCACCTGACCAAGAGTGTCAATAAAACAAAGTTGATTTTTAATACTTACTGCGCACAAACCTTCGCTAAAACGGGGTTCAAAACCGCAAGGTATATCAAAAACTGGTTTTACTTTGACAACAAAATCGCGGTTTACAAAAACAAACTTACCGCAATACCCCACAGTATCACCTTTCTTATAAGCCGGCTGACAGAACGGATCGCAGTAGAATGGCATACACATCAGGCCATCACTGAATCCATATTTTTTAATATAGGCTACTTTTAAGGTGCTGTCCAGACATAGCTTTACCTGAGCCTGAGACAAATTAACAAATACAGAAACCGCAAATAAAACTATAACCCTCATTCAAGAAACTTCAATTTTAAACTGGCATCCGGAACCATACAGCTTGCTCTTTTTCCAAACCATTTATAACGGTTCTTTGCCACTGTATTGTAAACAAAATCTCTGAAAAAACGTGGTACCAGATAAAACACCAGCGCAAGTCGGTAAGGAAATCCTAATTGTTTGAGGATTTGAAAAACAGCTGAACTTCTGTTGTAGAAAACGCCATTGATATAAAACACAATAGAATCTGATTTCAGTATTTCAGGGTCTGTGATATTTTGAGAAGCATAATGACTCTGAAGCGAAGAATAATGAAGGACATTTTTCTTATCGCGCTTTATCAGCCACTGTACCCATGAATTACAAAGGTTGCAAACACCATCAAAAAACACCACCTTATCAGTCATTCTTTATTAGAATACCGGGTTACCTTCTTTAATTTTCACCCCAATGCTCTCAATACCATTTACAACACTATCTCTGAGATTTTGCTCCAATGCCACTGAATACTGACCGGCACCTTCCATCTTACGGTTTACAAACATCGGCAATTCGTAGTCAATAGAATTTCCGGTTGATTTACCTAAAGGGCGACCTAAATCGTCTGTCAGCGTAAAGTTGACCCGTTTTGTCTGAATCTTACCATCAGGAGTTCTGATATGTGTCAGTAAATATAAGTTCTCGTAGGGATACGACTTCTGAATACGCAATTTCAGGAAGAAATTATACGTCATGCTAGGCTTGTCAATAACAAACGGGAACTCCGGGATCTGGTCGTAATTCCATTTAGTACCAGGTATTTCCCTCACCTGATCTGCTATTTTACCTTCTTCGCTGCAGCTACTGATTAGCAGAATTAAACATGCAAAAATCCATCTTGACATACTGCAAATTTAAGCAACACTTAACGAATAATGAAACTATATATCGACAAGCCGCAAAACTTAAAAAAACTAGCAGTAATAATTCAAAATATTTTGCTAGATTTGTTGAATCATCAAGTAAAAAAACCGAATGCCGGAAATACTTCTTCAGAACATCGACCTGCTGATCAACATCGTTTTGGCATTCATAACGGCCAGTCTGGGACTTAACTTAACACGCAACGATTTTAGCAATATTTTCGCTTTTCCTAAACCATTGACAGTCGGACTAATTGCGCAAATGATTGTTTTGCCATTAACCACATTCATCCTAATGATGATGTCTGATTTCTCTCCGGAAGTTAAAGTTGGATTCATGGTCATTTCTTTCTGTCCGGGTGGCGTTACCTCCAATCTTGTAAATTATATTCTGAAAGCCAATGTTGCACTGAGTATATCGCTGACTGTGCTCAATGGTATTTTGTGTATGTTTACAATTCCATTCCTTACCAATGCCTCTCTTGATTATTTCGTCAATACCTCTACCCTGATTGAACTTCCAATACTATCGACCATTGCTCATATAGCTCTAATCACCGCAATTCCGGCTGCTATTGGTGTTTTCATCAGAAGTAAATTTCCAAAAATTGCAGATACCCTCCGCCCAATTTTGAAATACCTTTTACCTGCTCTGCTGCTGATCATCTTTACCGTTAAAATTTTTGCACCTGCAGAAAATGGTGGCGTTGCACTGAGCCGTCAGGAACTCATGGAGCAATCAGTTTGGGTATTAGTCCTCAATTTCTCAGGCATGTTTCTGGGTTACCTCTTAAGCTGGATGCTTAAAGTAAAACTCGAAAACAGAATGACCATCATGGTGGAAGCCGGTTTGCATAATACAGCCATGGCCTTATACATTGGAGGCAATATTTTAAATAATGCCAATATGCAAAAGCCTGCAATTGTGCATGCCATGCTTACTTTCTTTAGTACTTTCATTTTTGCCTGGTTAATCAGAACCATCACCTTGAAATACTTTGCGAAATCTGAATAAAATAATCTTACTGGCAAGTCTGTTTTCTCTGGGTTTGCATCAGTTGAACTCACAGACTGTCCCTCCTGTTGGTCGCTCCCACGAACTGGAAATCGCCAACTGGAACATCGAATGGTTTGGAAAAACCAGCGCTGGCTTCGGTCCGGGTAACGATAGCCTGCAACAGCGACTGGTAAAAAACATCCTTAAAGCCTCAGACATCGATGTATGGGTATTGTGTGAAGTGTCTGATACCGGTGCCTTCGGCCGACTGATGAGACAAATGCCAGAATACTCATCTGTACTTGCCAGCTATTACCCAGAACAAAAAACAGCCATTCTCTATAAAAATAATTTGTATAAAGGCATCTATCCTCAATTACTCGGAACCAGTAATAAAGACAGCTTCAGCACAGGAAGATTTCCACTGAAATTAAGCCTTGTAAGTCTGACCCCATCACCTTTCGACACCATCGATATAATTGCACTTCATTTGAAAGCCAATACGGGAAATGATTCACTTAAAAATCTGGCCTATCAGAGTCGGCAACGCTCAGCAGAATGGCTTAAAGATTATACTTACGAGCAGTTACCAGATAAGAAATTTATCATGGCCGGCGACTGGAATGATGATTTAGATGTCTCCATTTTCAATCAGCTGCCATCTTCGCTTAACCCTCTTAAACGAAACAATGGAAATGGATACTTTATTACCGATAGACTAAGTGCATTTCATATCCCCACAACGGCAACGTATCCTGATGCAATCGACCATCAGTATATCTCCAACAGACTTTATGATTATTACAGCAAAGACTCTGTATTTGTATGGCGAACCGACCAGTATATCAGCAATTACGCCAGCACGGTTAGCGACCATTTTCCAGTGATTTCCAGATACAATCAGCGCAACTACAGCATTGCTGAAAACCATAAATTCAAAGGCATTATTTATCCAAATCCAGCCGAAAAAACCATAAGAATTGAATCAAAATTCAGAATACAATCAGTCAACTTAATTGACTTTTCAGGAAAAACGACAGCGCTGATAAATGATGGCGGAATTTACAACATCAGTCAGTTTGAAAAAGGGGTTTATTTGCTGGAAATTGTTTCAGAGGAAGGTGTATTCACAGAAAAGTTAAGCCTATTGTGATATGGACGAGCAGATCAGAAAAACCGAAAAAATTACCAAGCAGCAAGCCATTCCCAAGATTGAATACTATTGTTCTTATCAGGAACGCTGCCATAAAGAAGTTACCAG
>JBJTNS010000028.1:0-7243 GCA_046074245.1 Chitinophagaceae bacterium
ATCAGGGTTATACCGCCTTTGTTGTCAAACAGGCAACACGCAATGATTCTTTCAAACTATATTACGAATTTGATGTCGTTGACGATGAAGTGCTTTTTAAAAACTTTAGGTTCGAATCTGCTACCATTAAAAGAGCAGATATTAGTCATAGAGGTTTTTACAATCAGGAATTTCCTTTCATAAAATTGTACTTGCCTAAATGAGAATTCTTGTTGTTTTCTTGGTTGTTTTTGCTGGCGTAATTAATGTAAAAGCTACAACACCCTCACTGAAAAGACACACATTAGGTATTGATCTGACTTATCCCATACTCTCCGCAGCGCGCAACGAGCATACATCTGGTGAGTTGATTTATAGAAATCATATCAGCGATCGCTTATTTATTCACGAAAGCGCTGGATTTAGTTTCTATAACTATGTAAGCAATGGAAATCCTCTGCCTCAGATGACTAAACTGAATGGCTATTTTAACAGAGCTGGTTTGCACTTTCAATTCTATAAGCCATACTGGTTTAATAGAAGTCAGTTTAAAAAAACCTCAGAAAGAGAATATGCAAGTGTAGGTTTAAACCTTCTAACCGGAATCTATAATTATCAGCTGCGATATGATACCTATGGCCAATTGCTAACACCTTATCAGGTGAATGATAAAGGCAAACTGGCCTATGCTGGTATTGAATTTCAAATGAGTTTAAAACTATTTAATGTTAAGAATTTTCAGTTAAATTATATGCTGCGTTATGGCGTATTAAAGACAAGCAAATCCGTTCGCGATTTTGAAAAAATAGCAGCTTTGCCTGGAACAGGAATCAATAAAGACCCTGTTGAATATGGCGAGGTGCTCGGACTATACGCGCTGTATCGCTTTTAAACGACAAAGGTCTACATTTTCATGCAGACCTCTGTACCCCTTCACTCTCACTGATATCTTTAATGTACCACCTGTATCGACTGGCTGGTACGAATGATTCCTGTTTGCAATTCTATTATGTATAATCCGCTGTTTAACCCTGCAGTTTTCAATTCGATATTCTGCTGTCCGTCGTTGTCTGCAATGCCTTTCTCTGATTGAACCAGTTTCCCTTCACTGTTATATACATTGATGAAATACTTGTGTCCAGACTGTGCACTGAATCTGATCTTTACCTCGCCCTGCGATGGATTTGGATAAACATTCAGCAATCCGTCGTAATGTGCCGGTGTGTTAACAGATACCCAGGCTTTATTGAATCTCAATCCGTCTACATATAAAACAGATGCTCCATAAGCCGGATCTCCTCCAGTAAATGCTGCACAAAAAATGGCTGCAGAATCTGGTGTGCCTGTATATCCCCCAAAATATTGAATGGGTATGGGTGTTTGCGACCAGGTGCTGATGTCAAATCCCTGCCTGATAAATCCGGTTCCTACCATCTGTCCTGAATCATACATCATGACACCAATATTAATTTCATCACCATTCTTCGGAAAGCATTTGTAATAAACGTATAAGACTGTATCACGTCCACTAACGGCGAAACCAGGTAATGGACCCTCATTGCCTTGTCTGCCTGCCATAATATATCCCTGATGATAATCGTTCCCGGCTGCTATGTTCTGAATTTTTACAGCGTAATTGTGCAAACCGGCATCAGTGGTTTTACTAACTGCCTGCTCGCCCGAAGAAATCATTAAATTCTGATTGGAAGAGAACCATCCAATGGGATCTTCTATGGTCTTACTGCTCCATAACTCAAAGTCGCCATTCGGAACTGTGCCATAAGTGCCTCCCGAAAAATGAATGTCATCGGCAATCACAAAACTGCCATTGAACTGTTTATCCGGGTCTGTTGATGATATGCCAATTAACAATGAATCAGAATATCCGGTATCTGAATAATTAATCTTAAATGCTAGTCTGACAAATTTTGTTGAGTCAGAACCTCCAAATTTAAAATTATCCTGACTTATTTTTGTGCCATTGCGACTCAGGAAAACCAGAAACCAGGCTGAATCTCCACTTACTAAATGGCGTTTGACAAATACCACTGCAGAATCCGGACGCCCTTTAAATGCAATACCTCCTGAAAAGTTCTGATCAGGCTGCCCATAAATTACAGCTCCGGGTGCATTCGGATTGCGCATGTCACGCTCGATTCTGACAGCATACGGACTCTTGTAACCCGTTACTTTTTTTGTCGTGCCATAAATTCCCCATTGCTGAGGTAGTTCACGAATAATGGTCTGCCACTGCTCAAAATCCGGATTGGGAATCTGAGCGCTTAACAATACAGGCAAGAGAAAGGCAATAAATAGAATTGTTTTTTTCATAAGCTGATGATTGTTTATTGCAAATCTCCTGATTTAAAGTAAAATAGGATATGATGGCTGTCACTCTTACCGAATGATTCAACTCATTTTACTTTTTTGCTGCTTTTGTTAAAATAAATGTAGAGTTCTGAGAGCTTTCTATCCTTTTAAATATCGTCTTTGATTGAAAATGAACGATATAAGTGTTTTAGAATCTTGCTATTAGTCCGAAAAAAAACTGATTAAGATTTGCTTTTTTAATTTAAAGTTTTAGATTTGCTTATCCAAAACTATTGTCTGAAAAATGCTTGAACAGGTACCATTAACTCTTGAAAGTGAAGCGGGGTTTAAGGCTTTATTTGAGTATGCCACAATCGGTATACTTGTAATTAGCAATGATGGGAAAATTCAGCTGGCAAATCCCTGCGTTGAAAAATTGTTCGGCTACGACAATGATGAACTTACCGGCCAGACTCTGGAAATCTTAATTCCTGCATCCTTCAGAAAACGCCATGAGTCTCACAGAGAGGGCTTTTTTGATCGTCCCAAAGCCAGAGCCATGGGGTCGGGTATCGACTTGTTTGCTGTGAAAAAGTCTGGAGAAGAATTTCCTGTCGAAATCAGCTTAGGCCACTATATGCTGGATAATGAACGTCTGGCTGTAGCCTTTGTTACCGATATTACAGAAAGACGTAAATACAACGAGCAACTCGAACTTAAAGTGCGTGAGAGAACTCTTGAACTTACTCGCATGCTTGAACGTGAGAAAGAACTGAATGAAATAAAATCCCGTTTCGTCTCTATGGCCTCGCATGAGTTCAGAACGCCGCTTAGCGCAATTCTATCAAGTGTGTCTCTGGTGGAAACCTATACCAAGATGGACGACCAGGAAAAGCGTCTCAAACACGTTGAACGTATTAAATCTTCTGTTAAAAATCTCACAGATATTCTCAATAATTTCTTGTCTCTGGATAAACTGGAACAAGGTAAAGTTGAAATGACTAAAGAACTGTTCGATCTCAAAGAATATGCTCTGGACATTATAGAGGACGTAAAAGGTATGCTTAAACCCGGACAGGAAATTATCTGCGAACATGCCGGTGAATTCAACACAGTGCAGGATAAAAAAATCCTCAGAAATGTTTTGCTTAATCTGCTTTCTAATGCCATTAAATATTCGGGAGAAAACCAGGTTATTTACGTAAATTGCAGAGTAAATCCGTTTGCTGTTGAGATCAGCGTTAAAGACAGTGGAATCGGAATCCCTGAAGAAGAACAAAAAAATCTGTTCGGTAAATTTTATCGCGCAAGAAATGCTATGAACCATCAGGGAACTGGATTAGGACTGAATATTGTTAAACGATATATCGACCTGATGGATGGTGATATCCGCTTTGTTAGTATACCTGACTCAGGAACTGAATTTACAATTTCTTACCCTCATAAAATTAAACTATGAAATGCGTATTAGTTATAGAGGACAATCTTGAAATACTCGAAAATACTATCGAGATTTTAGAACTTGAAGGTTATTCAACTCTTTCGGCTTCTAACGGTCTTGAAGGAATTCAACAAGCTCAGCAACATCTTCCCGATATCATTCTCTGCGATATTATGATGCCTGAAGCCGATGGTTACGAAGTTCTGAGAACACTAAAATCAAATCCTGCTACTGCCAATATTCCTTTTATTTATCTTACCGCGAGTGTCGAACGCAAAGAAGTACAGGCTGGATTTGACATGGGTGCAAAAGGTTATATCAGAAAACCATTCGACTCAGAAGAATTATTCAATACAATTGAAGCCTGTTTCAAAGCCTAAAACTTTAACCAGTGCCCCTTCAATTTGTTCTGCGAGAACTCGAGCGCAGGACTAGGAAGTTTAATACAGTTTAAAACAAATAATAGTGTTTTTATATGGGGATTCTTGCTTGGGATTTTCGTTAAATCGTAATCTAATGCCAGGTAGTATTGTCGGTATCTTTTGATATCGCTTCTGTTAAATACCTTGCCTGTGGCATCTGTCCAGATATTGTCTTCTCCACCAACCATGCCATTGGCTCCATACCCGAAAGCTAAACCCAGTCCCTTAAATCTATTAATTGTAAAAGGAGCATAAGTAAGCCAGTATGTTTGAGCGTTATAGTCTTTTAGAATTCTCTCAGGCATATTACTACCTAATGTATTTGGTCGGATTGCCGCGAAGTCGGAAGGGTAGTACGAGAATTTCATTTTAATCTTTTGCTCATGCCACAATGCTTCCTGACCGGCACTTAAAACTGTACCGAAGGTATTGGCAGCTAAGTCGCCAGCACTCGCCCCCCAGGCTTTAGAAAATCCATCCCAGATCTCGATAGGATCCTGAAAAATACTTCCGAAAATTGCCCATTTCCAGCGTTTATTTTCTGGAACACCAGTCCATTTAGCAGCTTCTATTCCGGTTAATCCCAGATAATAGGAACTGAAACTATGACCAAGTTTATCAATTTGAAGCCACTCCTGGTTGTCATTAAAAAAATGGAATTTATCCGCAGGATAACCTTTATACCATAACTGATATAAGCCTGCATGCACCAGGGCTGTGCCTCCAAAGCCAATGCCATAACACAGGTTTTTTTTCTGAATATAACTTAATGTGTCAGTTTTTTTCTGACACATTAAGGAGGAGGGAATACTGGCTTTTACTGCATCCGTCGATACAAGCGCATATAGCGTTATAACGAAATGCAGTGTTTTCATATTAAAGAATTGCTGCTTTGCAGGCGTCAAGAATTTGATAGGCAGATGCAGAATCTTTACTTTCAGCATACACTCTCAAAACTGGCTCAGTGCCACTCGGACGGATCATTACCCATTCTTCGTTGCCTAAGTGGAATTTAAATCCATCCATGTCTTCAATACGCTCTACCTTATAACTGCCAAAAGCACTGTACTCATTGTTTTTACAGCTGGTAATAATGGCTTGTTTCTGAGATTCTTCGATATGTAAATCGTATCGCTCAACAGCAAATGCACCTACAATCGCGTAAGTGTCATCTATCAGCTGCTCTATTGATTTACCAGTCTTGGCCATGTATTCTAATACAAGTAATCCCATCCAGATGCCATCTCTTTCAGGAATATGACCTTTTACTGCTATACCTCCGCTTTCCTCTGCTCCAATTAATACATCATCTGTAATCATATACTCGCAGATGTATTTAAAACCAATTTTTGTGGTGATGGTTTCCAGATTTAGATGTTTGGCTAATTTATCGATCTTTGAAGATACTGAGAAACTCTTTACGATTTTACCACTTAGACCTTTGTCGTGATGCAAATACTGCATCAATAATAATATCAAATGGTGTGAATCTACAAAACGGCCTTTGCTGTCAAAGAAACCAATTCTGTCGGCATCTCCGTCTGTTGCTAATCCGCAAGCAATAGCGGGCGACTTTGCAATCATTTCAGAGAATTCCATCAGGTTCTTTAAAATTGGTTCTGGTGCAGTGCCGTTAAACCCAGGATTATTGTCGCAGTGCATTAATGCTGCTCCAGGTAATAATCGTCTGATAACATTCTGACCAGCTCCATACATGGCGTCGTATGAAAATTGCGGAGCATATGCTTTTAAAGAAGCAACATCAAACTTTGATGCTATATGATCCATGTAAATATCTTCAAAATTGGCATAAACTATCATGCCGTTTGCTATGTATGTTTCGAGACTGCCTGTGTCGGGCATATCTGAATATTTGATTAAAGCTTCAACTTTTTCTATCTCCGCCGGAATTACTGGTCCGCCATAATGCGCCTTGATTTTATAACCATTATAACTCGGTGGGTTATGCGAAGCTGTGATAATAATACCAGCATAAGTGCCAAGCTTTGTGTTGGCTAAAGAAATCATTGGAGTGCTGCAAAAACCTTCCGATAGATAAACCTTAATGCCATGAGATGCCAATACTCTTGCTGTGTTCTCTGCAAACATTTTACCACCAAAACGGCAGTCGTAACCAACGGTGCAAGTGTGATTTGTGCTAGTGTTTTTTAACCATTCTGCGGTAGCGTGTGAAACTCTTTTAACGTTTTCAACTGTGTAGTTGTCGGCGATAATTTCACGCCATCCGTCTGTTCCAAATTTAATAGTATACATTTAGTCTTTTGAATATTTTACGTAGTTAGATACCTGCGTCCACTTATAGTCACGTAAAGCTTTCAGATACAAAGCTGCTTCTGTATAGGCTATAAGGTCGCGGTTGATTTTATAAATGCTGTACTGAAAAGTTTTTTCAATCAGCACATCTTCAAGTGTTTTGAAATTGATCAGCAACTGCCACTTGGCTATCTCTTCAAAAGAAATAATATTTAGGGGTTTGTTGTTGGCAAAAATTCTTATCTGAAAAGGTTTGTAACTGATCACATTGCCTTTCTTCTCCCAGATTTCAGTAACTTCAATTCTGGTGATCGTGACATCAAACAAATTCTTCTGGTAATCAAAATACTTGTCTCCTCCTATATTGAACAACACTTCTTTGTTGTCATTCAGATATTTTTCTACACTCTTCAGGCAATCTGTTCCAGGATCGTTAACCTCACTCACATTTTTCTCAATAACGTAGGTGACCATTTTAGTAACAGGAAATTTGTAAATACCCTGCACTTTCTTTTTTGAATAAAATGCGTCTTTCTTAATACTGAATGAAGAAGCTGGATTTACTGTGAAATCTCTTACACCAAACTGCAATAAGTTGAAATTGTATCGTCTGCTGTATAGAGCATTGATGTAGGTAAGTTGAGCCGGACCGTTAACATTGCACGGAATAAACTCAGTGCTTAAAAAGGGAAGGGCTTCCTGTAAATCAATATACCCAAAAGAGATTTTTCCTTTTGCTGATTCTGATAAGAACGAAAGTCCAACAATTACAAATTCTGTCTTTCTTCTGCTACTGGTCCACAATTTATTTTTAAAT
>JBJTNS010000029.1:0-9918 GCA_046074245.1 Chitinophagaceae bacterium
TGACGAATTTTAGCCTTTCGATATCAAAGTATACATGGTAAGAATCAGCCATAACAATCTGATACAGGTTGAGAACTCTTGCAAATAATTGATTGCTTAAAACCTCATCAAAGTTGATGGTCTCAAATGCCATATCCTTCACAGGAGCGAACACTTTAAGTGAATCTTTCATGTCATGATTTCTCTCAAGAATATAATTAATTTCACTAAGAATATCAATACCTTCCAGAGCCATTAAACTGGTCAATGAAGGAGTAAATTCATATTTATCAATAAAATCAGGAATCAAAGGTTGCATATTTTTGCCCAATTTTAAATTCTCCGAATACTTCATACTCTGCAGAATGCAGTACCAGACCTCCTCTAATATCCTGTCTGTCGACCAGTTTAGCTCGTTGACAGAAGTATCATTGAAAATACCATCATCATCAACTTTAAAATATATTGTCTTCAGAAAAGCCGCTTTCTCAATCAATATAAATGCCATGTAATCACTGATCGCATTATATTGCCAACTGGACACCCCCTGTAACTCTTCACGGAACATGGATAAAATAAATTCAGATGTTTTTTTTTGATCTTCTTCTAATAGATAATGTTGTTTAATATCTATTAACTCACGGAAACACTTCACTCTGTAAGGCGTATGACTGATCTGATCTGCTATAACTTTAATTTCTTTAACAGCTTCAAATGCAGAATTGTGCTGATTGAGCTTCTTTAAAGAATCAACAGACTCAAATCGCTTTTTAAAATAGGTATCTGTATAAGATGAAGAAGCCTGAGCAATTGCACTTAATGCAATGCTGAAGAAGAAAACTACAAGAAATAAATGTTTAGTGTAACTTAGTTTTAAAAAGCCTGAATGGTTCATAATTGATTTATACAAATTTACCTTAAAAAGTAAATACTCTTGTGATTATTTCTGTAATTTTGTATCGGTGAATTTCTCTTCAAAAACCATAGAAAATGCAGTAAATGCCTTGTCCGGATTCCCTGGTGTGGGTAAACGAAGTGCGCTGAGAATGGTGATGCACCTGCTTAAACGGCCCACAGAGGAAGCAGAAAATTTATCAAAAGTAATCAATAAACTTAAAACAGAACTGACACAATGCATTGTTTGTTGTAATATCAGTGACTCTAATGTCTGCAGTATCTGCAACAGCGTGAATAGAAACAGACAACTGGTTTGCGTGGTTGAAGATATGATGGATGTAATGGCCATAGAAAATACCGGTCAGTATAACGGTATGTACCATGTTTTAGGTGGACTTATTTCTCCTATCGATGGTGTGGGACCAGAGGAACTTAACATCCGAGAATTAGTGGCCAGAATGGAAAATGAACCGCCTGAAGAAATCATTATTGCTCTAAATGCCAATATTGAAGGGGATACAACTGCCTTCTATCTGGCTAGAAAACTACAGGCATTTCCTGTGAAAATTACAACTATATCCAAAGGTATTTCTGTAGGAAGCGAACTCGAGTACACAGACGAAATTACACTTGGCAGATCACTTACCGCCAGAGTACCTTATAGCATCTAAAGTTTCAATAGTCTGCCACGTTCAGTATGAACCTGATTCTCTATTATCAGTGTGTAAACACCTTTAACAAACTCTTCCGTTGATATAAGATTTTTACCCGGAATTACTTGTCCCTTCTTTAAAACCCTGCCATTAATATCGATTAACTGATAGCTTGCTTCTTCTGCCGATTCAAACGTAATTGTCTCATTAAAAATGGATGAATAAACCCATTCGTTCGATTCAATTCTACCAATATCCGAATTCTTTCCAGGGCAGTTGACCAATAAATTAAAACAGGCAGTATCTACGCAATTAAAACTGTCATACGCAAACACACAAACCCTGTAATTTCCTGAGTCGGCATAGTAATGCACTTCTGTCGCATTTCCGAAACCAGAATTGCCATCGCCATATTGCCACCAGATGTATTTTGCAGGATGACTGGTTGTAATACTAAAACGCTTGTTATGGCAGTCGGGACCAGTACTTGTATCGATTGTAAGAATGCGCATATCACAGGGAACATCTTTGCAATTAACCTGTACAAGCCAGTCGGCAGTATCAGCGCAATCTATAGAATCTTTAATAATCAATCTGACATTATAACTGCCATTCTTATTGTATTTATGGGTTGTAAATGCATCCTCTGATGAATTGCCATCGCCAAAGTCCCAGTTCAAAGCCTTGGTGTTCTTACTTACAATAGAATTAAACTCATATTCATTACAACTATAACTTAATGTATCTGCCGAATAAATGCCAATCTCACTCAAATCACAAGGATTTGAACAGTTAACAGTAACGTTAATACACATGGAATCCTTACAGCCATTGGCATCTTCGATACGACCACATAACTGAAATGTGCCATTCTGAGTGTAGGTATGTTTTGGATGCAGACAAGTACAGGAATTACCATCACCATAGTTCCAGTAATATTTACTGACTGTGCCGCCACTTACCTTGTATTTAAAAAACAAATGGTTGCAATCACTGGCAGCTGTATCAAGATAGACCGCATCAAGTTTTAGCTGACAAGGTCCCTGAGCGCTTATGACCGATAAAAAACTAAATAAAATTATTAAACTGTAGAATCTTCTCATCTTTTTAAAGACAACAAATATATTCATTTTGTTGCCTGAAATCTAATAGATGGTATAAGTTTGTATGCTTTGTTTGCCATCCTTCCAGCGTATAGCATACAACCTGTAATCCTGAATCCAGAAATAAGTATCTTTAAGAGAAATTTTATATTCTCTGAAAGTATACATCTTATATTTTATAGATTCCATGAGCAGGGTTACTCTGCTGGTATCTATATTACTGGTAGTCAGATAAAACATGGAGTCGTTCCAAGAATTACTGCTCAGAAACACATATTTATCACGCTTCTTTTGTTGTTCAAACAACACAGTTTTACCATCTCCTAAATGCACATCCGAGCGGTCTAGCTGCAATAATTTGCCAATACCAAATGCATCATTCACCCACTGGGCATTCCCTTTGTATAATACAGGAAAAGGGAACTGAATATAATACTCATATGATTGCTTTCTTATGGAATAAAACGAAGGATTAAACACGATACTTTCTGATGAAAAAACATTAAGAAATTTGCTGATCTGAGGCTGGTTACTTACTACTTTGGTTCGATAGGCCACTGAATTTGAATAGTCAATAAAATACTCGCTAAACATTATTTTTGATGAATCAAACTCGGGCAATACCACACGCTTTCCGTTTAATTCCAAAGGGAAATAAGGCTGAAGATTAAAAACTCCGGAAGCTGGTCGCTTAAACAGGCAAAAGTTCTTAAATGCTAACTTATCATCCAGTAATATTAATCCGTACTGTATCCTTGAATGCAGATTTTCCTTGATGTAATATCTGAATCCCACAACCAGCTCCGACTGATGAAATGTCAGATTAACAATCGTGAAATTTGACAGAGATTCTCTGTGAACATTTTTGAACTCATCTGTAATTCCGCAAAAACCGATAGATTTTCTGTAAATGGAATTGACCAGCATGCTATCATTTACCAAAACTCTTTCAGTAATTGTGTTACCCGTGTTCAATGAAAATAGTCTGATTGTTTTCTTGTAGGCTATCGCCATAGTATCGCCTTTGCTCGTCATACCCAAGAGCAAATCGGCTCTTAGTTCGAAACATGAAATGACCAATAGAAGTAGTAGTAGTTTTTTTGTCATTGCGTTATAACGTCTATTGAACTAAAATTATTTTATAAGTGTTGTATCTCGTGGATAAAACGAGACACCGGGAATCCCATCACATTGTAATAACAACCATCAATTTTCCTGATGCCTACATACCCGATAAACTCTTGTATTCCATAAGCTCCAGCCTTATCCAATGGCTGATGATTGTCCAGATAATAACGAATCATATCATCGCTCAATGTGTTAAAAAAGACATCTGATGCCTCATAAAAACTTATTTGCTTATTTGCAGAACGAACACTTACACCAGTATAAACAGTATGCTTATGGCCAGATAAACGTTTCAGCATATCAAAAGCATCATCCAGATCTGCTGGTTTATTTAATACCTGATCCTTTAACCAGACTACAGTATCAGCTGTTACCAGCAATTCATTGTCCTTAATAATGCCATTATACGCCTTGCCTTTTTTTTCTGCCAGATAAAGTGGAATTTGTTCTGCAACAAGTGTCTCCGGAAAGTCTTCTTCAACATCTATTTTAATAAGTTCAAGCTCAAATCCGCTATCACGTAATAGTTGCTGACGACGCGGACTCTGAGAAGCAAGAAGTAACTTATGACTGAAAAATGGCGCCATTAACAAAAAGGAATATTTAAAACACCCGCAAACATGACGAATTTAAGAAAATGACTAGCTGAAGCAAAGTCCTCTTTGGTTTTAGCTCTGGCCAACTGATTGATGAAATAGAACAATGCAATAGTAATCAGTCCCATAATTACTGAACTAATCCTTAAATCAATGCCCCAGGCTAAGAAACTATAGATTCCACAAAGCATTATTTCAATGCCACATAATACATACACCAGAATCTTTGCACCTCTTGCACCAATCAAAACCGGATAAGTAGTATAACCTGCAGCCTTATCTCCTTCCATATCCTGCATATCTTTAACTATCTCACGGATAAGACTAATAAAAAAAGAAAACACAACATAACCAGTAAAATTAAGCAAGCCTGCCTCTACTTCAAAATTCACCAGTAAAATACAAGTAGCGATTACAGCTGCACTGCACATTGCTACTATGATGTTCCCAATTAAAGGTGTTCCCTTAAGTTGTATAGAATACAGGTATAGAATGCCGATTATGGATAAATTGATAATCATATACTGCTGAGAGAAAAAATATGATACACACAAAGAACTTATATTCAGTAATGCATATAGCTTCCAGGCATTTGATTTACTGATTCTAACATCTATTAATAACTTTTCAGGCTTATTAATTTTATCTGTTTCTACATCATAAATATCATTCACCACATAACCAGCTGCTGCAGTCAATACAGCCGGAATAATTAACAAAACAGCTTTTAACCAGTAATTATCCAGCGTTTCATTGCGGTACTTAACCAATAAAACAATCATTGTTGCAGCAATAATCAAAAGATTGTACGGTCGCACAATATGAATCTTACTTTTCATTAGGTCAATATTGAGGAATAATTTTTATATTGCCAATTAATACTACCAACAGATGTCCAGATCCAGATACCAGGTACCAGTTATATATTGCCTGTTAATACTTGGCCTATTTATCGCTCAGCATTACGACTTGTCTTTAATGAGTAACTGGGCCATTCTACCGCTTAATCCTGCTTATTTAAAGGGCATAATCACTGCTGTATTTATACATGCCAATATCGAACATCTGAGCTCTAATCTGCTGCCCTTTGCTGTCTGTATTTTTGGCCTTTTCTATTTTTATAACGACATAGCGTTAAAAATAACTCTGATTGCACATCTGTCTACAGGCACCATGATCTGGTTATTTGCACGTCCGGTTTTCCATGTTGGCGCAAGCGGACTGATTTATGCTCTGGTTTTATTTATTCTGTCAAGTGCTCTCATCAAACGCAATAAAAAACTCATTGTTTTCGCTTTTATCGTCTTAACATTTCAGGGTGGACTGATATGGGGTCTTGTGCCTCAAAACACTCAAATCAGCTGGGAAAGTCACCTTTATGGCGCAATAACAGGTATTATTCTGGCTGTTATTTTCAGAAAATATGGCCCGGAGCCTGAAAAAGACCCCTTAATTGATGAAGAGTATGAAGATACAGATGATTACAAACACTTATCAGTTTGATTGCTTAATCAGTTTCTCTGTATACTGACTTATGCCGTCGCTCACAATAACAGTATAAATACCATCCTCCAAATCTGCAATACTTATCCAACCGCTTTCAGACAAATTTGTCTCGTTTTGCACCAACCTGCCAGCTAAATCATAAATCCTTAAATTTAAAGCATGGTTTCCTTCTGTATTTAACTGGTAAAAACATGCTGAATTTGCAGGATTTGGGTGTAATGTAATAGTGTGTTTATTAATGGTACTTTCTATTGAACTGGTGTAATTTAACAATGGTAATACAACACTTGAAGAGTTAATAGAATTCAGATATACAATATTCTTTGCAACTAACGGATTCAATAAACTATCTGTACTGTTGCCGGGATACATGGCATTGCCATTGTTCATATTACGGTTATATTTTGGATAATTAGAAGAACTAATATCTATTCTAATCTGATGCCCAGCAAGAAAAGTTAAACAGGTATTTGGCAGTTCAATTACGCAATCGTAAATAGCACCCTGACTCATCATTGCCACATTTGACAGGGCAAATCCATTTCTGAAACGCATTCTGAAAACAGCATCATTAATAAGCATTGAACGACCATCAGGGTAAACATCTGTTAGTCTGATGTCAAAGTCGGTATCCGGGCGGTCTGAACCTACTTTTAACTGCACTTTTACTTTCCCTTTCAATACCACATCTTTATTTAAAACAGGTGTCGAAAACACTAAAATATCACTTCTAGACTCTACAAGTGCTTTCTGGTCGTATGGACCCTGATCGAGGTCATTCCTTAAATTACAGCCACCTATGGTAGGCGACGGATTGGCCGGATCATATTCGAAAGTTAAACTATCAGAAGTTCCTGACGGTATTTGTGTCTTAATATTTCCATCTTTATGCAGATAAAAAGTAGTATTTGCAATACCAGCTGGTGGCCATACACCTGAAGTTTCCCAAACATTTGTACCCATCTGGTAATACATATATTTAGCATTACTCTCCCATCCATTTGAAATATTTCTAAGATAAAAATCAAAGAACTTTAATGACATGGTATCGTTCCTGTCTTTAGCATTTGGATAACTGAGCTGCCCTTGTAAATCTGTTCCAACACGCGCAGAACCATGACCACCATGCACCCAGGGACCCATAAGAATCTTGTGCTTATCTTTCACAGTGACTGGTGATTTATCGATGACATCTTTATAAAAATCGATCATCAATTCGACATTATGATCATACCAACCACCTACCATAAAGCATGGCACTCTGATGCTATCAGGGTAATTATTCGCACTCTCAGAAAACGTCCAGGTAAAATCTTTATAGGGATGCGCCATTAACATAGGCGTTAAACCAAATCCTAACTGATCAAGCTGTTCTACATACTCTGTCCTCAAGGTGCCATTTGGATAATACTCCTGATATAAGAATTGCGGGGCAGCAACTAACGGATTAATACAAACCAGATGTGGAGGATTTGTCCTTGCTGTCTGATACTGAACTTTTCCTAATGCAGATGGTCCCCATGTACCTACTTTGCCATTGCTCCAGCTTTGCTTGGCAATCCATTCAACAGTGCTGTAGCCGTCACGACCTCTGTCCGGACTTCCAGCATACTGCGCTGTGCGGGAACCATAGAAACCTCTCCAGTCTGTTATCACAAAAATGTAGTTACTGGTGGATAGGTTCAAACCTATCCCCATAGGCAAACCTGTAAATCTTGAAACTTGTCTGTTGTAAGGTGTCTGAATTAATATTACCGGCCCACTACTCATTCCAGACGGAATATAGATATCTGCTGCCAGTTTCCTGCCGTCAGACATCGGAATAGAATCAATTATCGGATTAAGCTGCGCTTTAGCCGCAGTATAGAAAATAAAAAATGTGCTAATACTGAGTAATAAGTTCCTGGTCATATTAAAGGTGCGAATTTTTATCAAAATTAATGGTAAATTATGCTCATTTAGACAGATGAATAATTCACAGGTTGCATCGGCAAGGGCGTATTTGTTTAATATTATCCTGAATAAAATAGCGCTAAAATAACTTTTTATTGCTGATTTTCAGTTATTTGCAATTTATTTTCTTCATAAGTAGACAACCTATTAAAGATCATGCCGACTAACATTACAAAGAACAAAATAATCAAGTCATGAAAAGAAATTTAATTTACACCGGACTCGCATTAGTATCATTTGTATTGCTTATGGTAACTGGTTGCAAAAAAGAAACAACTGCGGTAGACAACAGCGCTCAGTATGATGCCCAGTTATTAATCAGTGACGCCGACAATGCTTATAACAGCAGCAATGTTATTGAAGGCTCAGAAACCACTGAATTCTATGCTGAAAACGAAGGCTTACCAGAAATGTATACCATAACTGAAGAGGACATGGATAGCGCTGGTTTCAAAAGAAGCACTGAAAAACGCTTTTTCGTTTGCTTGAAAAAACTGGATTTAACAGATTCTCAGGCTAAAAAAATCAGACTTCATGTAAGAGCATTTGAAGAGTGCAAATCGGCTGATATCAAAGCTCATAGAGAGGCCTATGCTAAATTGTTAACCCGTATTGAAAATCTTAGAAAAGAATATTTAGCCCAATTGAAAAACGGTAAGATCACAAAAGCTCAGTTTGAAGCTAAAATGAAAGAACTGAGAAGTGATTTTGAAACATCTTTAAAAGTAATCAAAGCCAGCTACGCTAAAAGATTAAATGCTTGCTATGAGAAATTCATGAGAGCTTTAAAAGAGATCTTGACTGAAAGACAATGGAAAGCCTTTGTAGATTGCTACAGATAGTACTTACTCATTAATTGTTATAATAGAAAAGCACTGCCATATTGTTGGTGCTTTTCTATTGAATAATATAAGTGGCAAAAAAAAGGGAACCTATTGCTAGGTTCCCTTTTACGTTATATCATCAAAATTGCATTAGCTACATCCGCTGGTAGTTCCGCAGGTTAAACAAGTGTAACATGTGCCTGAGCGAACAGTGATGTTACCACAGCTTTTACAAGCTGGTGCATCGCCCATACTTGGTGGCAGGTTAGCTGGTTTCTTTACTGCTTTTGGAGCACTGACAGAACTTGTTTCGGTTACCAGACTTGGTTGAATTTCATTCTGAGCAAGGTTAAAACTTGCATCTACAGGAGAGATTTCATCAGCGATTTTTGGTTTGATGTGTAACTGCTCCTGGCGGTTCAGATACTCGAAACCTAATAATCTGAAGATAAAGTCTACAACCGAGGTAGAAGATTTGATATTGGCGTGACCTTCGACCATACCACTTGGTTCAAATCTGCTGAATGTAAATTTATCATAATACTCTTCTAAAGGTACTCCGTATTGTAAACCAATTGACACTGCAATAGCGAAACAGTTCATCAATGAACGGAAACTTGCACCTTCTTTATGCATATCCACGAAGATTTCACCTAATGTTCCATCTTCATATTCACCAGTTCTAACAAAGATAGTATTGCCATCAATTTTAGATTTCTGAGTGAATCCTTTACGTTTGTTTGGAAGAATTTTTCTTGTCGCGATGTTTGATAATTGCTGTTTGAAGGCGGCATTATTACTGCTATTGATGATTAATCTTGCAGCTTCTAATACAATCTCCGGAGTTAAGTCTTCAACTCTGGTTGAAGGACTAACACCCACAGCTTTTTCAACCATCTCTACTGTATCACTAACTGTTTCTTCAACATCAGTTTTCTTATCAGATTTGTTTGATAAAGGCTGAGACAATTTGCAACCATCTCTGTAAAGAGCGTTCGCTTTAATACCAAGTTTCCAGCTTAATTCGTAGCAAGATTTGATATCATCTACAGTTGCTTCGTTTGGAAGGTTGATGGTTTTAGAAATCGCACCAGAAATGAAAGGTTGAGCCGCAGCCATCATTCTGATATGTGAGTGAGCATGCAGGAATCTTGTACCTTTATTGCCACATTTGTTAGCTGTGTCAAATACTGGATAGTGCTCTTCTTTTAAGAAAGGTGCACCTTCGATAGTCATTGTACCTGTCACAAACTCATTCGCAGCTTCGATTTCTGAAGCT
>JBJTNS010000030.1:0-3309 GCA_046074245.1 Chitinophagaceae bacterium
GAAAGGTAAACAAGGTCGTTTCCGTCTGAATTTGCTCGGTAAACGTGTCGACTACTCTGGTCGTTCTGTTATCGTAGTAGGACCGAAACTGAAATTAAGCGAATGCGGTCTGCCAAAAGCAATGGCTGCAGAGCTTTTCAAACCATTTATCATTCGTAAATTAATCGAAAGAGGTGTTGTTAAAACGGTTAAATCTGCAAAGAAAATCGTTGATAAAAAAGAGCCAATCATTTGGGAAATCCTGGAAAATATCCTAAAAGGTCATCCAGTTCTCCTAAACCGAGCTCCAACACTCCACAGATTGGGTATACAAGCTTTCCAGCCAAAATTAATTGAAGGAAAAGCTATTCAGTTACACCCGTTAACCTGTACTGGTTTCAACGCCGACTTTGACGGTGACCAGATGGCTGTTCACGTACCACTCGGTAACGCGGCTATTCTGGAAGCTCAGTTGTTAATGCTGGCTCCACACAATATTCTTAACCCTGCAAATGGTTCTCCAATCACCGTTCCTTCTCAGGACATGGTGTTAGGTTTATACTATATCACTAAAGGTAGAAAATCAACTCCTGAAAAAATTGTAAAAGGTGAAGGCATTACTTTCTACTCTCCTGAAGAAGTAATCATCGCTTACAATGAAGGTAAAGCTGATTTACATGCATGGATCAAATGCCGTCTGAAAGACAGAGACGAAAATGGTAATATCGTTGTTAAACTCATCGAAACTACCGTTGGTCGTGTTATTTTCAATCAGGTTGTTCCTGAAATGATGGGGTATATCAATCAGTTGTTAACTAAAAAGTCTCTACGTGACATTATCAGCAACTTCGTTAAAGAAGTTGGTGTGGCACGTACTTCTAAGTTCCTGGATGATATTAAAGATTTAGGTTTCCACTTCGCATTCAAAGGTGGTCTGTCGTTCAATCTGAACTATGTACAAATCCCTGATGCTAAAGAAAAACTCATCGAAAAAGCAAAAAGCGAAGTTGATGAAATCAAATTTAACTACGAAAATGGTTTCATTACCAATAACGAACGTTATAACCAGGTAATCGATATCTGGACAAGAATCAACTCACAGGTAGGTGAAATCCTGCTGAAAGAACTAGCTGAAAATGATCAGGGCTTCAACCCAATCTATATGATGCTTGATTCTGGAGCAAGGGGTTCTAAAGAACAAATTCGTCAGCTCGGTGGAATGAGAGGTCTGATGGCTAAACCACAGAAAAACATCGGTGGTGGTGTCGGCGAGATCATCGAAAATCCAATCCTTTCAAACTTTAAAGAAGGTCTGTCAGTATTAGAATACTTCATCTCTACTCACGGTGCTCGTAAAGGTTTGGCGGATACAGCGTTAAAAACTGCGGATGCTGGTTACTTAACCAGAAGATTGCACGACGTTGCTCAGGATGTTATCATTACTGAATCTGATTGCGGTACCTTAAGAGGTATTTCGCTTTCAGCTTTAAAAGATAATGATGATGTTGTAGAAAGCTTGTACGAGAGAATTCTTGGTAGAACAGGTTTATACGATACTTATCACCCTGAAACTGGTGAATTAATCGTTCAGGCTGGTTCAGAAATTACTGAAGAAGTTGCCAGATTAATCGAATCTTCAGGTATCGAAGAAATGGAAATTCGTTCAGTATTAACTTGCGAAACCAGAAGTGGTGTTTGTGCTAAATGTTATGGCAGAAACTTAACCAATGGCAGAATGGTTCAAATAGGAGAGGCTGTAGGTGTTATCGCTGCTCAGTCAATTGGTGAACCTGGTACTCAGCTGACACTTCGTACCTTCCACGTGGGTGGTACTGCAAGTAGTATCGCGGCAGAATCTCAAATTGTTTCTAAATTTGATGGTATCGTAAGCTTTGATGAATTAAAAACAGTTGGTACTGAAAAAGTTGATGAAGGTACCGGTGAAAAACTTAAAGTTGACCTGAACTTAAGCCGTAGCGCTGAAGTTCGTATACTTGACCCTAAAACAAAAAATATCCTTATCACTTTCGTTGTTCCTTACGGATCATTCGTGTTCCTGAAAGAAGGTGCTGCAGTGAAAAAAGGTGATGTGATTTGTTCATGGGATCCATACAACGCCGTAATCTTATCTGATACTGCTGGTAAAATCGTTTATGAAAACATCATCGACGGTATCACTTTCAGAGAAGAAAATGACGAAGTAACTGGTTATGGTGAAAAGGTAATTATCGAAACTAAAGATAAAACCAAAACACCGTCCATCAAAATCATGGGCAAAGATAAAACCATTATCAAAGAGATCAGTTTACCAGTAGGTGCACACATCTCTGTTGAAGATGGTAAAGCGATCGTTGCCGGTGAAATTATCGCTAAAATTCCTCGTTCAGCTCGTGGTACCCGAGATATCACAGGTGGTCTTCCTCGTGTAACAGAATTGTTCGAAGCAAGAAATCCTTCAAACCCTGCTACAGTATCTGAAATTGATGGTGTGGTAACCTATGGTGGTATCAAACGTGGTAACAGAGAAATCACTGTAACAAGTAAAGATGGCGAATTAAAACACTACATGATTCCATTGTCTAAACATATCTTTGTTCAGGATAATGACTATATCAAAGCTGGTGCTCCGCTTTCTGATGGTGCTATCACACCTCAGGATATCCTCAGAATTCAAGGTCCAACCGCCGTTCAACGTTATATCCTGAATGGTATTCAGGAAGTATACCGTCTGCAAGGTGTAAAAATCAATGATAAGCACATCGAAATTATCGTGAGACAGATGATGCAAAAAATGATCGTTGAACAACCTGGTGATACTCAGTTCCTTGAAAACGAAATCGTTGAGAAATGGGAATTGTTCCAGGAAAATGACTGGATCTTCGATCGTAAAGTCGTTCTTGATGCTGGTGATTCTGAAAAATTAAAAGTTGGTCAGATCGTTTCTGTTCGCGAACTTAGAGAAGAAAATAGTTCTCTGAAACGCCAGGATAAACAGCAGGTTCTTGTTAGAGATGCCGTTACTGCTACAGCTGACGCCGTTCTTCAAGGTATCACCAGAGCGTCTCTGGCAACCAGAAGTTTCATGAGTGCTGCTTCTTTCCAGGAAACAACTAAAGTTCTAAACGAAGCTGCTATCGCAGGTAAAGTCGACTTCATGCGTGGTCTTAAAGAAAACGTTATCGTTGGTCACCTTATCCCTGCCGGTACCGGTATGAGACAATACGACAATATCGTTGTTGGTTCTAAAGAAGAATTCGAAAGATTAATGGCTTCTAAAGAAGAAGGCGAAACTGCCACTTCTAACTAATAATTGCAACATTTTGATAAAAA
>JBJTNS010000031.1:0-8479 GCA_046074245.1 Chitinophagaceae bacterium
CGGCAAGCCATAATTAAAATTTTGACCCGTGGTTGCTTTTTTGTTTCCTTTTTTCAAAAAAAAGGAAAAGCCCTCCTGCGGCTTGAGCAGGAAACAATAATCAAACTATAAACTTTGAAATTGACGATTCACTTAATAAAAAGATCAATAAAAAATGCCTCCCCTGCGGCATGAGCAGGAAACATAAGAAAAAAATTGAATCATCGAAGTTGAGCACCAACTCCAAAAAAAAATAAAAAAAATCTTGATCCCAATCAAGAACTTTATCCCAACATTACCTCAATTTTGCCTCACAAAAACCTCAAACATGCAACAAAACTCAACTCAACTCCTACACGACTTAAAAAACATCATCCATACCACACAAGAGAGCGTTAAACAATTTAAAACAATGAGCACCTCTCAACTTAACTACAGAAGTAATAGCAGTAGCTGGAGCATTCTGGAGTGTTTAGAACACCTCAACCTGTATGGCGATTTTTATTTACCAGAAATGGAACGCGCAATTATTGCATCTGGAAGTAAAGCGGAAGCCGTATTCAAAAGCGGCTTGCTGGGCAATTACTTCGCCGAATTAATGCGTGCAGAAAAAGGCAAAAAAATGGCATCTCCAAAAGACAAAAATCCCATCCACTCCGACCTTAACGAAACAACGATAGGCAGATTTGAAAAACAAACAGAACGTTTAAAACACATCCTGCAACTGTCTGAGAACGCCAATCTCAACAAAGTTAAATGCTGCATCTCACTAAGTCGTTTTATCAAACTTAAACTAGGCGATACCTTGCGTTTCTATGTTTACCACATCGACAGGCACATCAAGCAGGCTTAGAGAATCCAGGCAGAATAATCATTTGGGAAATTGCCTTTCAGCTAGTATTTTTGTTTAAATGAAAAAACTAATACTAGCCCTCAGCCTTTGTCTAATTGCTTCATCAGCCTATTGTAGCAGCGACGATAGTAGTGTTTTCAAACCTGGAATATTTGTGCAGGCCGGACTATCTTACAACTTCTACAATCAGAATGTTTTAAATGCAAACACCAATCCCTATCTGGATGTAGAATATGCAGTGAGTCCGACCCTGAGTCCAGTTTTTCATTACAGCAGAATCAACGGTTTTACCACCCACGCATACATTCCGCGCATGATCCTCTACACAGGACCATCACAGCAGATCCCGGTAGACACGATTTACAATATTAATGAGACAGAAAAACTGCGCATCAACTGTTTTACATTAAAGCTAAAATTTGCCCTGACTAAACCCGGAAAGAACTATGCGTATCTGTCGCCACAGCTGGGATTTTCATTTGTTAACAGCTCGCTGACTCAACAAGGCGACAACATGACCATTGCTTACAAATCGCTCGAAACGTATTACAGTTATGGATGTGATTTCGGCACCGACCATAACATCAGCACCGACGGCAAGCTCAGACTTTGCACAGGACTTGGCATATTAGTAGGCAACAATGATTCAAAAGACGAGTACAACTACACCTCAAAAATCGACAAACGCCTTGTCATTTACAATGTCTCTATTGGATTGAAATATCTGTTGTATACGGCGAATTGATGAATTAGAAATTCTGTTATTCACTGCCTGATTCTCGCTCTCATTCTCATTCTCATTCTCATTTTAATTCCCGGCGCCGCTGGGACCGGGCTATTAATGGAACCATTCTTCATTAATCAATGATCTTGAAGCATCGCCGATGCGAAAGTTTTGTTTAAAAAAGATTTTTTTGCCCTGATAATTTTCTTGCGGCAGCAATCAACGCGAATTCCAGTGCAGGTTACGGAAATTAACCAGGTTAATGCTCAAGCCCATAGAAATACTACGCCCATTCTTCCACAAAGTTTCTGGTCCTACCATGCCATTCGCATCGGTATACGTATACACATTGGTACGTTCGAAGAACACCCTCTCGGCCGCCAGCCATACATCGATATAACGCGAACGCATACCAATACCATATACAAAACGGTTCTGATCCAGCACACCGTATTCGCGTGCGCCGGTTCGGTTAATGGTATTGTGTAATTCCTGATACTTCGAGTGCACTCCCAGCATAAAATAGGCACTGCGTTTTAAATCGAGTAAACCAGTAAACGGAATATGGTATTTAACATTAAGCCGTTCATCTTTAAACGTATTCTTATTAAAAATAAAAGTATGAGCACGGCGAATGCTGTACTCAACAGTGAAATTCTCTTTAAAAGGCGCTTCGATGCCAATAGAGAATGGATTAAGCACATTGGTTTTGAGTACCACATCCTGGTAGTGCATACGTTCCTGAGCATGTAATTCAGTGAGCAATAAGACAGACATCATCACAGTAAATATTGTTTTCATACCCATAAGACAGGCAAGAGATATTTTACCCCTATGACCCTGACAGGGTGTTTTGAAATAAAATAATTAAATTGCACACTTTAAGACATTATGATGAAACGCACTGCCTTGTTTAGTCTATGCATGCTCTTTGCTGTCAATGCTCTGAAAGCGCAGAATTTTGAACAGCTCTTAGCTCAGGGAAAAAGTGAATTTAAATCCAGACAATTTGCGGATGCCGTTACTACCCTCGAAAAGGCCGTTAAACTCAATCCCCTGAATAGCGAAGCTCACTATTTTCTGGGCTATAGCTACGACCGGCTAAACTCTGCAGACGCCGATGGCATTCCAAATCTCTCTATAGATCTCACCATAAAAGCAAGTAAAGAATTTGAAACCGTCAATCAGCTTACGCCTAAGTATACCGGCGAATTTGTGATCCTCGACCCCTATTCTAAAATTACTGCAGAATGGGGATCCGCAGCTTTCAAATATCTTTATCACAACAAAAAAGATTCAGCTATCTGGGCATTGAAACAAGGCAAAGCCAAAGGAGGTTTCAGCGAATTCTTTATGCAGTTTAATCGCTTAAACCTGGAACAATGCAGCAAAAACGCTTTCCTCTTTCTTTCGGGCGATAACTTTACTTTCTACAACCTTTATCTTCAGCTGATAGAACAATGCCGGACCGATGTAAAGGCCATTGATGTTGGCATGCTGGGAAGCAAGTGGTACCCTGCCCTGCTGCGTCAGCATTTTAATGTTCAGTTTGACAGAAACGACCAGGAAGTAGATAGCATTCAACGTCTGGCGTGGAGCGACTCCCTCATCACGATTGGCAATTTTACGTGGACCGTTCAACCGACCCTGGCAGGTTCATACCTCGACCGCAAAGATGTCCTTTTCCTGAGTCTATTAAACAAAAACGGAATGATAGATCAGGCCAATTTTATCGGTGGATATCCGGATGATGATAAATTATTTTTAACAGAACTCTGCCTACCATATTTAGACCACGATCGCGTTACCGTTAATCCGATTGAAACCAACTGGGACACCATTTTAAAAGACTATAAAAACTTTTTGTATCTGAGCGAATATGTCAACCAGAACAGCAAAATGGAAGTTCTGAACTTTGAAAGCATACAAATACGAACCATGTATTTTGTCTACATGGAGCATTATAACGGCGACGAGAATAATGCGCGCAAACTGATGTCTATGTTCAATAAACATTTTAAACATTACGGGCACTCTTTTACCAACGAAGACGTTCATAAATTTTACATGGAGGTGAATGCCCTCTTCACACAAAATACCAAACGATGAGAAAACCTAAACTTCCATTTCGCAATAGAAAGAAAAACACCCTATCGGCTAAATCAGGCTTACCTCCTGAAAGCATGGTATATGTTGGCAAAGATCGTCCAGGCAGCATCAGTATTAAACTTTTGGATTATGATGGACAGACCCTTGAGGAGCGACCGCTTAACAATATACAGGAATGCGAGCCCTACAAAAGCAAAGACTCTGTTACCTGGATTTCGGTAACCGGCATTCACGAAGCATCAAAAATTGAAGAGATCTGTAACTTGTTTAATATCCATCCACTGATTCAGGAAGATATTTTAAACACCCAGCAGAGAACAAAGATTGAAGAGTTCGACGACTATCTGTTTGTTACTTTTAAGAACATTTATTTTTCGGAAATCAATCAGGCAGTAGAGACCGAACAAATCAGTGTGATACTCGGGAAGAATTTTGTACTCTCGTTTCAGGAGACAGAAAGTGCATTGTTTGATGAAATCTATCACCGCATTCACACTGCCAAAGGCACCATCAGACAGAAGAAAGCCGATTATTTACTCTATAAGATACTTGACACAGCCGTCGACCAGTATTTTATATTGATTGATAAAATTGGAGATACTGTAGAGGACATTGAAGAAGAAACCATGCATTATCCCAACAACAGCACATCCTTCAAAATCCAGGCAATAAAAAAAGAATTGCTTTTACTCAGCAAGCACATATTACCGATGCGCGAGGCATTGAACAAACTGGAGGCAGGCACCAGCGATCTGATAGAAGCGCGCAACATGAATTATTACCGCGACGTATACGACCACACCTATCAGGCCTACGACACGATAGAGAACTACAGAAGTTTACTCAGCGATCTGATGAATATCTATTACACCACGATGAGTAACAGATTGAACCAGGTAATGAAAGTACTCACCATCATCAGCACTATTTTTATGCCATTGAGTTTCATCACAGGCGTCTTTGGAATGAACTTTAAGCATTTTCCATATCTCGACCATCCCGATGCTTATTATGTCTTCTGGGGCATAGTTGGAGCAGTAACATTAGGCATGTTGATTTATTTCAGAAGGAAAAAGTGGTTTTAGATTTTTAATTCAAAAACAAATAAACAATAAAAAAGGGACCAGTAAAAACTGGTCCCTTTTAAGGTTATAAGAGATTAAAGTTTAGTTAACGATCAGCTTAAAGTTGTGCATGTTTTCACCCGCCAGTACTTTCACCATGTAAAGTCCCGTCGGAAGATCAGTTAATTTAATCTGACCATTCACTTCACCTTCAGCTACAATTTTACCATTCACATCCAGTATCGAATACGTTGCCGTTTCGTTAACAGAGATATTCAGAGTACCATTAGATGGGTTAGGGTAAATTTTAACGATATCAGAATTCAGGTTATTGAAATCTACTTTCTTAATACCAGACAATTCAAAACTTTCGTTAGCATCAACAGATTTCAATCTGTAGAAGTTAACAAGAGCAGGATTAGCATCCAGGAATTGGTAGTTATTAACGGTAGCAGAATTTCCAGAAGCTTCAACAGAACCGATTACCGACCAGTTGTTACCATCTGTACTTCTCTGAACATCGAATCTTGCATTGTCTTTTTCTTCAGCCGTTTCCCAGGTAACGAGAACTGATTTTTCATCAGCCTGAGCTTTTGCGTCGAAATCAACTAACTTCACAGGAAGTGGTGTTAAGTTATTTCCGATAGCAAACGGAGAGAAAGTACCAGTATAACCAGTGTAGGTAAGGCTGGTAGCAGTATACGCAGTAGAACCAGTTTGTCTGTTCCAGATAGCGTTTTCGTAGTGGTAAAGAGTTGGAGTACTTAAAGCTACTGTTTCACCAGCATTCCAGTTGAACACGAAAGTTAAACCACTTCCACCATTGGCGTTAGTTTTATGGATATCCCAGGTACGTTTTACTCTAGGCTGAGAAGACGTGTAACCTGTTAAACCATTGTTATAAACTTCGTCAATAACTCTTACAGACATATCATCAGGGTTACCAGTGTTATTGGTAATAGACATTGGGTTGTAAGCAGAGTTTCCAACAGGGAAGAATTTAGTAGTTCCGTTAGGAATATTGATTTTTAATTCGCCAGTACCAGGAGTTCTGATAAAGCTGTTAGCATCAGCACCATCAACGTTAGAAACTGTTAAGTTATAGTTTCCGATGTTAATGATACGGCTGGTACCATTGAAGTTAAGGTTACCGATGATACGGGTTTGATCAAGCATCAGGTCGTTTGGAGCAGATACATTGATAACAACGTCGATACCATTATCAGCAATACCACCGCACCAGTTAGAAGCTGTCTGCCAGGCCGAGCTAGCGCCACCATCCCAACGGGAAACAGTAGTACCATAAACGGTAATTGTACCTTCAGCACTATAAGTAGATCCACATGAACCATTGGTTAACAATACTCTGTAGATTCTGTTAGCACCAACACCAGTGTAGTTTAAAGTAGCAGATGTGTTACTTACATTCGTCCAGATAATACCACCGTCGGTTGAGTATTCCCAGCGACTGATAGTACCAGTGTAACCAGACAAAGTTAAAGTACCGCTATTTGAAGCACCACCGCAATGTTCTGTGCTAGATACAGTACCTCCAACCGGAGCAGTACCACTAACAACCGTGATGGTGTAACCTGGAGTGTAAGAAGCAGAACCACAACCGTTGTTTTGAACAGCTGCTCTGAAATAATAAGTACCTACAGAACTTAAAGTGTGATTAAGAGAAGTAGTAGTATTACTGATGTCTGTAACAGAACTAGAGAAATCGCTGGTGGTAGACACCTGCCATTTCGTTACGCTACCTGAATTACCGAACAAAGTAAATTCGGCCATTGAACCAGCGCAGATAGAGTTGTTAGCAGCAACGATATTACCAGTAACTGTAGTGGCAACATAAATCGGAGTTGAAGAAGTAGCAAGACCAGAGCAACCTCCGCTTGTATTTACCACCGCTCTGAAATACGTAGTAGCAGTGATGTTAGAAACAGTGTAAGAAGAAGAAGTACTGCTGATAGTAGTAGCGGCAGTTAAGAAATTATCTAAAGATTTTTCCCATCTCACCACTGTACCAGTCATACCACTTAAAGTTAAAGTAGTGCTGTTAGTACCAGAACAAACTGTAACATTACCGCCGGTGATTGTACCTGATGGTGCACCATTGATGTATAAACTTCTGGTGAAAACCACCTGAGAAGAAGATAAATCATTTGGCATGCCACCATATTCGAATACAGCACCGATAGACTGTGAATTAGCAAAGTCGTTCCATGTACCACCTGAAGTGTACATATGACCGTAATCTTCTTCACCAGGAGACGAAGAATTCGTTCCAGGCCAGTCGTTTGGCTCGCCACCTGCCCAGTTGTTGTAAACACCACTAACGGCACCTACGCTACCTGCGAAAGCATTGGTATTGTTAATTTTCATACCACGCTCAGGACCAGTTACCCAGTAGAATTTACCGTCTGATGCTGTTTGACTAGCAAAAGCGGTGTAACCTAAAGCTGCGTTTAACTGAGAAGCATTGTCTGAACAACCTATCCATGAGTTCTGACCAATCAAAACTGAGATAAAGCTGTTTTCAGCCTGCGAAGTAATGGTAGCCAAATAACCTTCTCTACCGAAGTAAGAACGTCCGGCAGCGGTTGATTTAGCTGTAGTCCAGCTACCTGAAGTGCTGTAATACTCATAATAGTGACCGTTCAGTGCATTGTAGTATTTGTTACCAACAATGAAACTAACTTGTCTGCTTTCAGGATTACAAACTGCAGAAGTGGTTTTTAAAGTAACAGTACGCAATAAAGTCTGCCAGTTAGCAGCAGTAGTAGTACCGTTAAACACTAAACTGCGTGTGGTAGTGTTAAATGCCACAGCAGTGATTCCAGAAGGTAATGAACCAGTGTAAGACAAAATGTCTCCGCTGGTGTAACTACCGGTAATAGTAACTGTAAAACCAGAAATGGTTCCGTTTGCAGTTAAAGACAAACCAGCATCAACCGCACTAGCAGTGTTGTTGTTGATGGTGTTAACAGAGGTCGTTCCGCTCACGTTAGCTTGTGAAGCTGTTTGAGCCGAAGCATCAAAAGATACTAATGCTGCCATTAGTAAGAAACTACTGAATAGTTTTTTTGACGCGGTTAGAAATTTAGGTGTACTTGTGTAATTTGGATTCATAAAAAATGAATTGGGTGATGCAAAGATAGATGGCCAATCCTTGTATTTCCAAGCCTCTCCACTATGCCAGACCCCTCTCTAGTATTTTTTACACATGGTTAAAAATGCCTTTTTTCACCTTTCTAAGCTCTCATTTTTCGGAATTTTTGCTAAAGGTTTGTTTTCAAACATTTAATCTTGCTGAAACTTCTATAAATTATCCATTTTATTGCATTATTCGCCCAAAATGAGACTTTTATGGTAACACTTTCTACTTAGTACTTTTTTACTACTTAGACTTAGACTTATTTGTTAAAACAATTAATGATTTTGATAGCCCCAAATTTTAAAACGCTAATTTTCAGATATCTACAAATCGACGCAAAGTTTTAATACCATGAAAAACTGCTCAAGAAAAAAAAATGAAAAAAAAATGAACTTTTTTTCAAAATGAGAAACTTTTTCTCATAAAATACCCTCTTTTTTGCCCAAATAGGCTATTTTTAAATTTAAAAAAAGGGCCAAAAACGTCATCTTTTTCTCTTTTTACCCCTCAACCTATAAAATTTAATCTTCTTCCCTGCCTTTCATTATCGCTTTTTCTGGTACTACTGGTTCTGGCGCCTCCACTTGCATGGT
>JBJTNS010000032.1:0-4978 GCA_046074245.1 Chitinophagaceae bacterium
CGATACACAGGCATTAAACTTCAGGATTTCGCTCAGGATATTATCGGGCAGGACGGCTCATTGAGACGAATTATATCCAGCAGGACCATTGGCGACAGTGGTTACTGGCAGGTACAGACTTTAAACAGATTTGATGGCAATAACAATCCGGTTTGGAATTCACCATTCATAACAGCCAGAGTACCCGTAATCAAACAAGAAGATCCGGCCTATCTTCAAATAGCCTCGCCGGTAATAACATCCGGAGTGTACAATATTATTTTTAATGGAAACAAGAACAAGCAGGGATACCACCTGGGAGCAGTAAAAACCGGCAGCAATCATTATAGCTGGAGAACATCTCTTTCTACACAGACGAATTACAGCGGTCAGATGCCAGATGATGGCACATTTGATATAGGCAATAATGTTGAGTATGCAGGAGGCAATGTATATGCGATAGACAATCAGATATTCTGGAATTATCACGGTGAATTCTGGAAAAACTCGCAAACCAATATCTGGAATCACTATCACGAGAGCGGATTGATGCTCGGTCAGTTCGGCGTCGTTAGTCCGGAAGCAGAAGCTTTAGAAAGTGAAGCATTTGCTAAAGGTGCTGGCAATGTATTCTCTTCAACCTTAGTGAAAGTAGGTAATGATTACTACATTTACCACAACGACGAATCGGTTCATGGCGGCATACACAGATGGAAGATTACCGGGCTGAGCAGCATTTTAGAACAAACAATAAGCATTCAACCGATCATGCTAAAAACAGGATCTTTAAGAGGGAGAATATACAGCAATTCAGATCTAGATCCGGTACAGATGTTATATGAGACCATTGATAGTTTGGGAATAAAAATATCAGAAAGAGGTAAGAGCAGCAGGTGGACAGGATTTTTAATAGCAGACAGCGGGCAATACCGATTCAGACTTTTAGCTAAAGGAGGATTCAGAATGCGCATTAACGGCAAATTGTTAAGCAGTTGGTGGAATAGTCATACATCACAATTAATAGAGACACCATCTGTACAGTTAAATGGTATAGTGCCTGTAGTAATTGAGACACAGAGCATGCCATGCGAGCTGGAATGGTCGAGAGGAAATGCCATTTTCTCAAAAATACCAGCTAATAAATTCATCTCTGTTGATTACAGCGCGAGCAGAGACATTAATTTAATGGAAGGCATTGAAATCGGTCACGAGTTTAAAGATAGTTTATATGGGTGGTATACGAATCCTGAAGAGAAAGACAGTAATCGATATTTATTGGAGACAGGCATAAAATCGGCAAGGAATAAGCCGGTAGACATATGTGTTCATTTTTTAAGTAAAGATTCATCTTTAAAAATTACACGTAATCTGAGGCCGATAAGGGTATGTCAGCAAGGCTGGCAGTTAAATGGAGAAATAAATTTAGAGCAAAATTCGCCATCAAACGGAGCATCGGGTACAAGTATTAAAATTATAGATAACAAAGGCAAATTACTTTGCAGCATCAGACACACCTATTTACCTTATCCTGAATATCAGTATCCGAGCAGTATCAGCATCAACGAATCGCCGGTTTACAACGAACCATTGACGAAAACAAAGCGTTTCATTGGTAGGTTTATGCCTTTCAGGATAGAATTCAATGAGAGTGGTATAGTATTTTATTTAAGCAATTATTTACCTGTGCATGTATCATATGAGGACAAAGATGCGAACTGGAAAAATCCCGGTGCATTGGAACTGTATTTCAAAGGATCTGATCCTAAAACAATGCATCAGCTTAGCATACGTTCGCTGATAATAAGTGGCAGCAGTTATGAAAGTTTAAGAGGATCTTTAAAAGACAGTATTTGTGAGGGAGAGAGAATTGATTTAGGCTGCGGAGAACTCAGCAGATATCAGTGGAGTAATGGAGCAAAGGGTAGCAGTGCAGCTTTCATCAAAAGTGGCTGGTATTTCATCAATGGAACAGACAAAAGACAATGTCAGGTTAGTTCAGACACATTTATGTTAAATGTTACTCCCCTGCCAACAGTTTCAATAAGCAGGCTGGGAGACACATTGATTTCAAATTTTGACAATGGCAATATCTGGAGACTGAATGGACAAGAATTAGGAGCAGACAAAACATTAAAAATCCGAAAACCAGGCATGTATTTTTGTGAGGTAAAGAATGAGCAGAATTGCACAGGACGAGATAGTTTTATGGTAGCAACTCTGGGTATTGACTATATCAGTAAAAACAAGAATTTTATTTTCCCCAATCCCGGCAGTGGTTATTTCACCATTCAATGCAGGGAGAACTGTAACTTAAGTATCATAAACAGTATTGGCATTTGCCTGTTTGAAACTGAGGCAAAGCAAGGAGAAAATAAAATCAGCATAGAGACACCAGGTGTTTATTTAATAAAAACCGAGGATAGTAAAGGGATTCAGTGTCTGACATTTACCAATTATTGAATCATTCGGAGATAATAACGCACTCATCTTCAGGAACATTTCATTTCTAAAACAAAATTTTTAGTTTCGATAGTAAAAATAAGACAATTTAGGATATTTTTGCGGCGAAAACACCTGAAAATGATTGGCCTGACTGGAAAATCTTTTTCTTCAATTCAGTAAAACTAAGCGAGTAACACATGTCATCCAGCACACAACCGAACATCAATCCCAAAACGGGCCTTCCTTTTCACTTAAGAGTAGAGCGAGGAGAGACCCAGAAGGATGTCAATACATCAGTTTTAAAAGAGCTAATAAAAAGAATTGACACTAATAGAATATTCAAAGCTATAGATTTACCATGTGGCAGCGGCGGTTTTTTAAAATACATCCATGCTATCTTTCCAAAAGCTAATTTGTCGGGAGCAGACATAGTGATGCCTTTGGACGTTCCTGAAAACACTAAATGTTATCAGATGGATTTGACCAAAGATTTTGAAATTCCAGAAACAGAAAAATACGACCTGATTACCTCCATCAGTGGGATTATGATGTTTGGCAATACCCAGAACTTTATTGAGAACTGTTCACGCCGTCTGGAGACAGGAGGCTTACTGGTATTAACAAACGACAATGCTTCAACGATTATAGACCGACTTGCATTTTTGTTTTTAGGCAGACACAGACAATTTCCGTTGGTATTTGAAGACAATCAGGGCATCACACAAAACATCCCGGTTCAGGAAGTAGTAAGGTTATTAAGAGCAAATAAATTTGAGATAGACAAAGTTGAGTACACCTCATTCTACAGGAAAGATTTAAAATTTCTTCCCTTTATTTTATTGTTTGCGCCGTTTCAGTATTTGTATATAAAGACAATCAAGACCTCTATAAAAAAGGAAGTGATTAGTCAGATGTTTGGGTTAAAACAATATTTGCACAAACATTATATTATCTATGCTATAAAAAAATAGAGGACTAATTTTTCGTCACTTTATTTTTAAATTTTAATAGCGCAAATAGTCAAATTCTTATTAAATTGCGTCCTGAAAACATGACACATCAGAGCCTTATTTGAGGCAAAAAACTAAACACACATGGACACAAGGGACTCCTATTTAGACAACCTAAAACTCATTTTAGTTTTATGCGTTGTTTGTACACATTTTTTATTTGAATACAGAGATACACCAATCATGATCTCTTTGTTTAACGGTATGTGTAGTTTTATCATGCCGGTATTTATTTTCATATCCGGTTATTTATCCAAAAACATAAGAACGCACAGGAGTAAAGACATCATGTCGCTATTGCTTCCCTATTTTATTTTAGAGCTATTAAATTTAGTATATTCTAAAGTGACGCATATGGGATATGGCAACAAGAGTTTATTAACGCCCACCTATCAGAACTGGTATTTACTATCTTTATTTTTCTGGCGACTTATTGTGCCGTATTTCAGAACTATGAAGTCGGTATACGCTATTATTATTGGTTTCATTATCTCTATATCTGCAGGGTTTGTCAGTCAGTTTGGCGAATTTCTTGCGTTGTACAGAACCTTTTTCTATTTACCAGTATTTCTTCTAGGCTATTACGCCAGAGATATATACAAAATAACGGAGCGACCACAATGGCAGAGGTATGTTGCATTCATTATGTTTTTAGGATTTACATCTGCTTTAGGGTTTATATCATACAGTGATCCATACAAGGCAGATGATATTTTTTACGCTTATTTGCCCAATTTTGGATATACCGGCGACTGGCATTCAGTTATCTTAAGGAATATTGCCTTATTTAGTTCAATAATTTGCGGGTACTGTTTTCTATATCTGATTCCTAAAAAGCGTGTATTTTTCACAAAAATGGGAGTGAATACCTTGTATGTGTATTTATTTCATATGTTTCTGGTATTTCCGATTATAAAATTAACTGGTATATATAAACCCGTAGTTACAGAATTAGTAATTGTATTAAGCGCAATTGGTATTACAATGCTATTAAGCTACAGACCAGTTGCAATGGTTTTAAAAGCCATCACTTATCCTTCAGTTTCAAGAAAAATCAAGGACAAAATAAAAGCATGAAAAAGTTCCTGCTGATTGGGTTTATTCTGTCAATGTCGGCAGTGATACTTGTTCTTTTACCGGTAAGGAATCCGCACAGGGTTGTGAAAGTCAATTTTGAGTCGGCAGCACTTAAAAACAACCAAGCTGGAGAAGAGGCAATGCGCGAGCTTTTCATATACTTACCACCCGATTACAGCAGCAGTTTAAAACACTATCCGGTAGTTTATTATTTGCATGGATTTGGTGGCAGTCAGAACGATTATTTTTTCCTGGATATGGATAAATTAATGGATGAAGCGATAAAAGAAAAAACAACACTGCCTTTTATATTAGTGGTACCCAACAGCAGCAACAAATTCGGCGGCAGTTTTTACAGCAATTCAGACATCAATGGATTATGGACTGATTATATAGGAAAAGATGTTGTTACTTATGTGGATGCTCATTACAGAACAATTCCAAACAAAAATAGCAGAGGCATATGCGGA
>JBJTNS010000033.1:0-9796 GCA_046074245.1 Chitinophagaceae bacterium
CAATTATAAATCTTATTATAAAAGATTCTGGTATTTATTCTTCTCAGAATACATCCTCTATCTGATCGCATTTCTATAACTCCCTAAAAACAAAAACACCGCCCAGAGGCGGTGAAATTGTAAATTTATATTGTGATAAAAATTTTCTACTGATTTTTAGGAGGCTTAGACAATGCATCTCGCATCTCTGTATCAGCCTTTATATTCTGCATCTTGTAATAATCCATGATACCAAGATTGCCATTTCTGAATGCCTCACTCATAGATTTCGGAATCTCTGCCTCAGCTTCAATTACTTTAGCTCTAGCTTCCTGAGCTTTCGCTTTCATCTCCTGCTCGAGGGCTATTGCCATAGCTCTTCTTTCTTCTGCTTTTGCTTGTGCTATATTTTTATCGGCTTCTGCCTGATCCATCTGCAATTTCGCTCCGATGTTTTCCCCGATATCAATATCTGCAATATCAATTGAAAGAATTTCAAACGCAGTACCCGCATCTAATCCTTTTGCTAATACCCCTTTCGAAATTCTATCCGGATTTTCTAAAACTTCTTTGTGATTCATTGCCGAACCTATAGTGGTAACAATACCCTCACCAACCCTTGCCAGAACAGTTTCTTCCCCGGCACCACCCACTAACTGAGCGATATTGGCTCTTACAGTCACCCTCGCTTTTGCGATTAACTGAATACCATCTTTGGCTACTGCTGATACTGGAGGGGTGTCAATTACTCTTGGATTCACACTCATTTGTACCGCATCAAACACGTCTCTACCTGCTAAGTCAATAGCAGTAGCTGCTTTAAAATCCAGTGGTATGTTCGCTTTATCAGCACTAATCAATGCCGCCACTACCTTTATAACGTTACCGCCTGCCAGATAGTGTGCTTCAAGCATATCACTATTGATTACCAGTCCTGCTTTTGTCGCATTCACCATACCTTTCACAATAATCTCTGGTGGTACTTTTCTCCAGCGCATAAAAATCAGGTCCAGTAACGAAATTTTCACCTTCGAAAGTATGGCAGAAAACCATAGTCCCAGTGGCACAAAATACAGGAAAATAAAAAAGACGATGATAACGAGTATCACGCTGCCGACGCCAAATACGGAATCAGGAATTGCTAATATATTCATAATGAAATTTGTTTTACGTAAATTTTGTTGTTTTCTATTTTAATCACTTCCACATATGCACCGGTATCAATCAGCTCGCCCATTGAAGTAACTTCAATACTCTGATTGTCTATAACCATTCGGCCCATTGGGCGCAATGCACTGGAGGTATAACCCGAATCTCCTATCTTGATATCAGGCAATGTATTCACTTTACCATCAACGTTTGAATGCAAAGATACCTTATCCCATACCCCACTTTTAACTGCTATCACAACACATGCAATCATAAGCAAAATCAGTCCCGCTAACGCTAAATGACCCGATACTTTGCCATATACCTGATAGATTTTATACAAGGCATAAAACCAGGCTATGCCTCCCAGTAAACCAGTTACAAAACCTGGTGTAACAAATAGCTCGAGAAGGATTAGTACCAGTCCCAGAACTATTAACGCTATGATTAATGCAGTCATCATTGTGGTATAATTATAAACTTGCTAATACTTGCTTTACAGCATCAAGATTCGGAATATCTCCTGCTGATTCCAGAACTTCAGCATAGCGAATGATACCTTCTTTGTCTACTAAAAATGCAGAACGCTTTGACACGCCATTCATTCCTAAAACAAAAGACTCATATAAACTCCCGTAATCAGCCGAAACTGTCTTGTTGAAATCACTCAGTAAATCAAAATTCAAACCTTGCTCTTCTTTAAATTTCCCAAGAGAAAATGGAGAATCTACTGATATTCCAAATACCTTGGCGTCAAGTTTTGAATAATTAGAAATATCATCTCTTACACCACATAATTCTGCTGTACAGGTTGAAGTAAATGCCAGTGGGAAAAATAACAATACTACATTTTGCCCTTTAAGTTCTGAAAGTGTTACTGATTGTTTCGCTGTGTTGAATAAGCTAAAGTCCGGGGCTTTGTCGCCAACATTTAGTGATGCCATTTTTAATTCTTTATTGCACGAATGTAAGGAATATTGATTTGATTTGTATTCATTTTTTAGACGATTTTAATAAAATAAACCATGAACGTATTGAAAAAGCGGCAAGTGATTCTCAGTGTTATTCTGACAGGGATGGCTATTTTCAATGGATTCAAATGGGTCTATCAGTTTTCGAACGCTCCCTACAAACCTCTCGATTTCAGAACCTATTATTCAGGGGCACAAACCTATTTCAACCACCTGAATCCTTATGACAAAAACGATCTGTCCCTGAACTGGCTGCGCCATAACACGCCCTCTAACGAATCTCCCCAATTCGGCGTACACGAAACAGTTGTCTATGCACCTCAATTTGTCTGGTTTTTCTGGCCCTATCAGGTATTCGACTACGATAACATCAAATGGATACAACTGTTCATTAACATCCTTGCTCTTATTGCCTCTGCCTGGATTATTTCTTTAATCAGAACAGACATCCCTTTACATCTGATCCTGCTCGCATTCGGAGCTTTTAAAGGCACCTGGTTTGCCCTTAGCAACGGTCAGCCTATGATACAGATACTATTTATCATACTAACGGCCCTTTACTTTCTCTATGTAAAGAAATACAAAATATTACCAGGTATCCTGATTGGTATCTGTGGCTTCAAATTTACTTTCCTAATTCCTTTAGCTTTGTTACTTCTGACCCAAAAGCACTTTAAAACGTTTGTTAGTATGTGCTTTATGATGGTATTATTAAACACTGCTGCTTTAGTCTTTAGCACCGACCCCTACCCAATGCTGAAATACTGGCAATATAATTTATCTTACCTGTTTAATTATTATCATGTGTTCATGGACTTCAACGGATTGAACATTATCAACTGCAGTAGCTCCGTTGTTCTGAAATACTATTTAGACATCCCTACAACTACCATACATCTTATATATACATCTGTACTTATTTCCGGCAGTTTCTTTTGTTTATGGGTTTATCGCTTCCGTTTAGATTTTCGTCTGCTGCTGTCATTATCACTGCTCAGCTTTTGCTTCGGGCAGCATTTAGTATATGATATTTTATTCCTGATAAGCTATTGGTTACTTCAGTATGACAACAAAAAAGAACCTCTGAGTGCATGGCTGCTTGTACCAGTTCTTTGCCTGCCACTTAGTATTCTTGCATCGAAATTCCCATACATTCACTTTACTTTACCAGTAATCTTACTGATATACACTTTAGAGGTTATCTATACAGATTACCGGTTGAGAAGAAACAATGAAACAAAAAACGCTAGCTGAATCAGATAGACGGGTAAGGAAAGTTTATTAGGCGAGAACTTAACTCCTCTTATAAACATATACTGTAAAAAGAAACCTGCTACCAGCCAGGCGATATAATTTTGCAGAGGCACAGTACCACTGTTCCATATCCACAAACCATATTTTATAGCAAATGGCTCAAGAAAATAATCCAGCAACACCATTAAAAATGCGGCAAGCAAACTGGTCATTACAATATCTTTAGACACCATTTCTGCCACTTGCCTGGTAATATAAACTGTGCTTAGCCAGTTAACGAACATCATTAATGGTGTATCCCAGATGGCATACCCTAATGTGGGTCCGTATTGATAATACCCGAAAATTCTTCCGGTCTTAATTCCGATAACCTCCAGTAAAAAACCACATGCGCCTACCAGAAAAAGTGCTAAAACTACTTCCCTGCTCCATTTCTTATGGTAAGCCAGCAATACTATAACAGTAAAAAGCAAATTGACCCAAACCAGTGATGGCATAAGCTTTTTTGTTTGCGGCAAATTAAATCCAATTACACCAACCAGGTATATAATAACAAGAATCCATCCGGCAGTTATGGGTTTAACTTTTGACATTATCTGACAACCAAATCTGAAATGGCCTGATAACCCAGAGCGTCGTTAATCAACTGAATGGCTTTCTCTCTGTTGTAAAGAAATTCATTTTTAATGATTGAAGAATTGAAATACACGTGCAACTCTGTTCCTTTTAAGTATAGGCCAGTGGTATGCTTGGCTATTGCTGCCCCCATAATATTCGCCCATTCCTGTTTTACCACACTTTCTGTTAAGCCCTTACTGATGCGCTTATCAGAAGTAATTAACTGAAGTGCTTCTTCTATGGTAAACAGATGATTAGGTTTCTTTTGCATGTGATGAATTACAACTCTACGAAATTGATACTTTTATTGACATTTTCAAAATGTTTTCTTACCCTGTCAATATGCGTATCGGTTAGAACAATCTGCCCAAACTTTTCAGAACTTAACATATCTATCAGTCTCTGTGCCCTCACTTCATCAATCTTCTCAAACATATCATCCAGTAAAAGGATTGGAAGTGTTCCAAGAGTTTCAGATAAAAACCGGTATTGTGCCAGTTTCAATGCGACGATGAAAGATTTACTTTGCCCCTGAGAACCAAAACGCTTGAGCGGAAACCCATCAATTTCAAACTGAATATCATCTTTATGCAGTCCGACTGTGGTGCGCTCTGCCGCCAGATCTTTATTGATTTCCTCTTTCAGTGCTGTCGCAAAATCCCGGGTATGCAGATCGCTTTCGTAATTAAACTTCACCTGCTCCTCTCCGGATGAAAAAGCCGGATAAATTTCATTAAAAAACTGATTGAGTTTCCCCAGAACTTCTGTCCGTTTCTTATAGATATAGTTACCAGCTGGCACCAGCTTGGCATCATAACTCTCAATGATGATCTCATCGAAATGCCGGTGCTGAGCAAACAATTTCAATTGTTTATTGCGCTGCTCTAGTACTTTCTGATACTCACTCAGGTTGTTGAGGTATTCGCGGTCGGTCTGACTGATACAGATGTCGATAAAACGTCTCCTGACATCGCTATGTCCTGCCACCAGTTCCACATCGTCGGGTGTTATCATCACCACGTTAATCATTCCGATATGGTCGATTAATTTATCATATTGCTTATCGTTGCGCTTGAGTTTCTTTTTCTTACCCTGCTCAATGGTCATCTGCAAATCTGTTTGCTGATGGTCGTAAAACTGAGCATTAACAGCACAAAGCGTTTCGCCATGCTTTATCAACTGATAATCGATTGAATTAAAATAACTCTTGCAGGTACTTAACAGATAAACAGCATCCAGAACATTGGTTTTACCCTTGCCGTTATTACCGATAATCCCTGTGATATCAGCAGTAAAATCGAGCTTTAAATCGCTGTGATTTTTAAAATTATAGAGGGAAAGCTTGTTTATTCTCACTTTTTTGTATTGATAAATATATTTGATTACTTTTGCCGTAGTTTTAACAATTATGGCGAAGGCTGCAAAAATAAATTTTAATAAGGAAACTTACCTCAAGTGGTACGAAATAATGTTATTGGTGAGAAGATTTGAAGAAAAATCAGCTCAGTTATACGGACAACAAAAGATAAAAGGCTTCTGCCACCTCTATATTGGTCAGGAAGCCATCGTGGCTGGTATGGTGAGTGCCACTACCAAAGACGATAAATTTATTACCGCTTACCGCGACCATGGTCATGCGCTCGCTTTGGGCGTTAGTGCCGATGCTGTAATGGCAGAACTGTATGGAAAAGTTACAGGTTGCACCAAAGGAAAAGGTGGCAGCATGCACATGTTTAGCAAGGAACATAATTTCCTGGGTGGACATGGCATCGTGGGTGGCCAGATTCCTCTGGGCGCTGGTATTGCTTTAGCCGATCAGTATCTCGGAACTAAAAATGTCACTTTGTGCTTCATGGGTGATGGCGCTGTTAGACAAGGTGCTTTGCACGAAGCCTTCAACATGGCAATGTTATGGAAGTTACCTGTAATTTTCATTTGCGAAAACAACGACTATGCAATGGGTACTTCTGTGGAAAGAACAACCAATGTAACGGATATCTATAAAATAGGTTCTGCCTATGATATGCCTCCTTTCCAGGTTGACGGAATGAAATGCGAAACTGTTCACGATGCCATTTCTGAAGCCGTTGAAAGAGGAAGATCAGGCAATGGCCCGACTTTCCTGGAAATCAAAACTTACAGATACAGAGGTCACAGTATGAGCGACCCTGCTACCTACAGAAGCAAAGAAGAGGTTGCACATTATAAAACCTTAGACCCTTTGGAAACAACCAAAGAAACCATCCTTAAAGAAAAATTTGCTACCGAAGCAGAACTTGAAGCAATGGAAGAACGTATCGTAGAGACAGTTAACAAATCAGTTGATTTTGCTGAGAACTCTCCATACCCAGATCCTTCTGAACTATACACCGATGTGTACGAAGGAAATTATCCATTTATTATGGATTAATCCCAAAAAGTATTATTTTCGCATCCTTTTTAAAATAATTCATTTAAAATGAGCAACAACGAAATCATAGAAAACGAAGACCAAAACGATATCATCGAACAGGAAGACAATAGTCCTTCGGGCATGAGTCTGATGGTTGACAAAATCAAAAACTGGGTAAATACTCAGAATAAAACTGTTGTCATTGCTGTCTCTGCAGTATTAATCGCTGGTATTGGCTTTAGTGCTTACCATTTCCTTTATAAAATGCCAAGAGAAAAAGAAGCTATGGTTGCTATTTACCCGGTTCAGGAACTTTTCGATGTTGACTCTTTCAGAATGGTCCTAAAAGATGGTCCGAAACTGGCTGAGAAATACAACGGAACTAAAGCTGGTGAATTATGCGCATATATGGCTGGTATGTCTTACCTAAATACTGGTAACTACAAAAAAGCTCTGGACTTTCTGCAAAGCGTTGAATTCAATGATGCTGTTATGAATTCTCAGGCAACTGGTAACATCGGTGATGTTTATGTTGAACTGAAAGATTTAGATAACGCAATCAAATATTACGAAAAAGCAATTTCAAGATCTGGCAACGATTTCTCTACCATCTGGTGGCGTAAAAAAGCGGCTCTGGTATACGAAAAGAAAAACGACTACCAAAGCGCTCTTGAACAGTACGAAAGCATTAAAAAGAACAATGCTGAAGACGAGGCTGCTTCTGATATTGACAAATATATTGCTAAAGCAAAAGCTAAACTTGATTCTTATTAATGGCTACTCAGCTAAAGAACTTATCGGATTATAATCCGAATGATATACCCAATGCCGAAGATAAAATCTTTGGCATTGTTGTTTCAGAATGGAACACAGAAATCACTAACGCACTTCTGGAAGGCAGTCTTGAAGCACTTGGTAAAGCAGGCGTAAAACAAGAAAACATCATCATCCATTATGTGCCCGGCACATACGAACTTGCTTTCGGTGCTCAACGTATGATCTTAAACCATCAGCCTCATGCAGTTATCTGCCTGGGCTGCGTGATTCAGGGTGAAACAAGACACTTCGATTTTATCTGTCAGGCTGCAGCGGATGGAATCATGCAAGTATCTCTAAATCATAAACTTCCGGTGATATTCGGAGTACTAACCACCAACGACCTGGAACAAGCTCAGGCTCGCAGTGGTGGAAAACATGGGAATAAAGGATTTGAAGCAGGGATAACTGCTTTAAAATTAATATAATACCACTGTTTAAAGCAAAAAAAACTGTTTTTTTTGTCTATTTTCTGTCATAATTTAATAATCAAATAGCGTCGTTGTTTGTTTTTTTGATTGAATCTCTTACTTTTGGAGATTGAAAATAACAACAATCGAATATGAATAAAATCTACAAAATTGCTCTTGTATTGGGGGTTTTTGCAATGTTTGGCATTCGAGGCGTCGAAGCTCAAACTAACTTAGCCACCACTGCTACAGCGACTGCATTCACTTCCGACCCTAATGGATTGTGGAACTGGTCTCAAATCAACAACAACAGTTTCAGCACTTGCGGTAATCAGGAAGCGTTTATCTGGACCTCAACCAGTGGTATCCTTGGTACTGAACACATGACATGGACATGGAGCAGTGCTAAAAGCATGAACAAAATGAGAATCCACAACGCATGGAACAATACCAGAAATTTAACTGGTGCTGATGTGTATTACTACAACGGCAGCTCTTATGTTTTCTGGAAAACTGTTTCCATCGCTCAGGTTTGTATGGATTCCATTACTTTCCCTACTGTAACTACTACCAGTATCCGTCTGACTAATTTCAAAATGACAGGCTCTGGTCAGTTATCTAATCCTAGCTGGAGAGAAATCGAAATCATCAGCGCTCCTAGTACTAACTACGATGCGGGTGTATACGCAACAGTTCCGCTTGACTTCTGTACCAATACTCAGGCAATCACTGCAAAAGTTTTCAACTTCGGTAAATTCAAACTCGATAGTTTCAGATTGCACTGGAGTGTAAATGGTAACCCTCAGGCGACAAGATATGTTACAAGTGCCCTGGGTAGTGCCAAAGACACATCAATTACTCTAAACTCCGGATTCACTTTTACCAATAATACCACTTATAACTTTAAGTTCTGGACAAGCAAGCCAAACGGTAACGTCGATTCAGTGGCGGCTAACGATACTTTAAAACTTAATCTGGTATTCTTTGGAAATCCTCCAACTCCTACTACCACCAACTACACTCAGTGTGGTGTCGGAAAACCTGTATTAAGTGCTAGCACTGGCGTTAACTCTGATACCATCATGTGGTTCAAAACAAGTACTGGTGGTTCGCCATTTGCCAATGGTAAAGTGGTTACTGGCCCGACAATCTCAGGTACTACCACTTTCTACGCTCAGGCATACAGATTCGCCGCTAAAGCGTCTCTAAGCAATGGTAACACCGGTGGTATCGTTGTGTCTTATGTTTACACTGCATACAACGGTAACTATTTTGATGTTACTCCTTCTTCTACTTTAAACTTAGACTCTGCAACCTTCAGAGTTGTTGTCAATAACCCAACTACCAACTACCAGTTACATTACAAAGTGGGTACATTCAACGGAAGTGAAACAAATACTTCTGCATGGACTCTGGTAAACTCTGGTACTGGTCGTTTCTACACTTCAGGTGGTCAGTACTTCCTGAAAGTTTCTACCAAAAGCTTAATGTTAACCGGTGGTCAGGTGTATGGTTTCTACTTCACTACCGATCCTACAACTGGCGGTGGTAACGATATCTGGATGAAATCATCTACTGCTCCAACTTCTAACTCCGACTTATACATTGTTGGTGGTAAATACTCTTATGGTTTATTCGGTGTTAACGGATTCGGTCCTACTTACACCATCGACTGCGAATTACAATACAGCAAAGCTTGTATCAACCCAAGCAGAACTCCACTTGTAGTAACTGTTAAACCTCGCCCTACTGGTGCTGATGTTGTTAAAGGTGCTCCTTTCAATGGTCAGTTCAGAATTGGTGATAACACCAAACCAGACGTAGCTGAAGTAGGTAAAACAATCACCTATAATCTTGCGGCTCCTACTGGATTCACAGATGCTGGTCACGGTTCTACCTGGGTAATCAACTCAGTAATCGCTACCACAAGATATGGTGCGGTTGTTCCAACTACTGAATATACTACTACTGCTCCTTCTTCTGGAGGACCAGGCACAGTGGCTCTTACAGCTACTTCTGCATACTTAGATAGTTTCATCACTTTCTCAGTAAGATACTCAGACTTAGGTCCAAACTTCTGCGACTCTACTATTAAAAGAACTGTGGTGGTTGCTCCAACTCCTAAACCTAACTTCAAATTCCCTGCATCTATCTGTTTAGGTGATGCTACCTTATTTGAAAATACTACTACCATCCACTCTGGTAAC
>JBJTNS010000034.1:0-4648 GCA_046074245.1 Chitinophagaceae bacterium
GGAAAAACAATTGACTTAAAACAGCAATTTGTATATCCTGGTTTAATAGATGCACATTGTCATTTTTATGGTTACGCAAAGACACTGATGAGTTGTGATTTAGTTGGTACAAAAAGCTGGGAAGAAGTGTTGAGCAGACTGAAGGAGTTTGCCAGATCGAGTAACAGTGAGTGGATTACTGGCAGAGGCTGGGATCAGAACGACTGGGAAAACAAGGAGTTTCCGGACAATAGCAAATTAAATCAATTATTTCCTGACCGACCAGTAATATTAAAACGCATTGACGGACATGCAGCCATTTGCAATAACAAAGCATTAGAATTAGCGGGTATTTTACCTGAGGATCCGATAAAAGTAACATTACAAATTGATGGAGGTGAAATTATCAGAAAGAATGGGATCATTACGGGTGTTTTGGTAGACAATGGTGTAGACTTAGTTGAAAAAATCGTTACGGCACCTGGAAAGCCCGAATTGATTAAGGCTTTAAAAAAGGCAGAAGCAGATTGTTATAAAAACGGATTAACGACATTAGCTGATGCTGGATTAGATATTCATGAATGTTTGTTTTTAGATTCACTTCATGATGCCGGCGATTTATCTATCTATTTATACATGATGTTAAATCCAAACGAAGCCAACATGAATTATGCTAAGCGTTTAGGAATTTTCGAATCTGACAATGGTAAAATTTGCAGTTTCAAATTGTATGCAGACGGCGCATTGGGCAGCAGAGGCGCCAGATTAAAGCAAGATTATTGCGACAGGCATGGACACAGAGGTGCCATGATGCATCCAGCCAGTTATTATGATTCATTTGCAAGAATGGCCTATGCATTTACAAAGTATCAAGTAAACACGCATGCGATTGGAGATTCAGCCAACAGCATGTTGTTAAACATCTTCTCTAAATTTCTACCTAAGGGTAATGATTTGAGGTGGAGAATAGAGCATGCTCAGATTGTAGACATGAAAGACATGAACAAATTCAGCGAGTATGGAATTATACCAAGTGTTCAGCCCACGCATGCTACCAGTGATGGTCCATGGGTTGAGCAAAGAATTTGCAAAGACAGATTAGAAGGTGCATATGCATATAAGAGCTTACTTGGGCAAAATCAATATATAGCACTGGGAACAGATTTTCCGGTAGAGTACATTAGTCCGATTTACACCTTTTACAGTGCTGTCTACAGAGAGAGTGCATCTTCAGAGGGACAGGGCACGTTTTTACTGGGAGAGCGGTTAACACCAGAGCAGGCTTTGAAAGGTATGACAGTATGGGCAGCCAAAGCTTGTCGATTAGAGCACAGAAAAGGTCAGTTAAAACCTGGCATGGATGCAGATATGACAGTTTTAAACATCAATTTATTGAAAGCTGGTAAGGCGGAAGTGAAAGCTACCAAAGTAATAAGAACTGTTAGATCCGGAAAAACTGTATTTGAGGGGTAAGAGTTACTTAAGGAACGAGGTACTTGAGGCTAGGCATTAGGAATCTAAAAATCAATCCCGGGTGTCAGCGGCGATGATTAATTATAAAAACACATGAATTTAAGGGTGCTGATCGAACCAGGCCATTAGTTCGACTCCACGGTTGCAATAATTGGGATCATAAGTGCGTGGATTACCAGATTTCGGGAAAGGCATTCCGGTGTTATGGATATGAAAAGCATCACGGAATTTCCCTTCTCTAAGGTATTTACCATAGGTCATATCAATCCATTTAACACCATAAAAGACAGATTCATCGCCACGAATATCCCTCACTTTAATATCCAGGAGCAGGCATTTATATCCCATTAACTGAAACGGTCCCCAGCTGGACGCTAAGTTTTTCAATGCTTCATCACTCGCATCCATAAGTAAGTTAGGAGTAACATGTTCGTAATTATCCATCATATTAAACTTGACGCTTTTTAGTTTCCTGTAAACATGTGGTTCAAATCTCTGATCGAATACTTTTCTTCCACTGCATTCCAGATAGCAAAGTGCTTTAAGATAAGAAGGGTTGATATTAAAAACATGAGCTGCGCTATCGATTGCAGCGCCATAATTTTTTAGTACCATGTCTTTACCACCTTTTTTCTCTTCTTCTGTACCATGCACTTTAAGTTGGATGGTAGGAATGGCATAAACAATAGCAAACACGGCAAGAGCCAGTACAAAAAAAGTTATTATAAGGGGTTTTAGTTGTTTCATGGTTTTGAGAGATCTATAGATTCATCGCCTTTCTGATAGGGCATATAAGTAATGATAAACTGAAGCATTTCGTCGGCTGTTCTCATGCTGGCACCTCCCCTGTCCAGACGTTCACCAATTGGCAAAGGTGGCAGATTGGGGTTATTGGGATTAGAGGCGGTATTATCAAACTGAGCTTCTACGATTATAGTACTTCCTTTAGGAATTTTGACAGGGTATTGAAACGTATAAAAATATTGCCATCTGAACTGCCATTTTGGAATAGAAATAAGTTTTACTGTATCGCCATTAGGTTTAACTGCATAGGCTTTAAATTTCTTTCCGATGAGGTGCATATGTGGATTAACGGTTAAAACCGATATATCATTATAGATAGTTAATTTAGATATGTGATTAGTGATTTTACCAGCGGGAACCTGCAATGGTGGAACAATTTCAGATACACCATTAGTTCCCATCATAATTTCGAAAGTACTTCTTTCAGGCGCTTTATCAGCGAAGTAGATAAACAATTTAGAACTATCTGTAACAGACTCCCGGGAAGGACCGTAGTGAATATCGTTGGCGACAAAAGCACCTTTAGGACTCATAAGAAATCCCCCGATACCAGCCGGATATCTGACACCAAAGGCACCTGGAAGGTAATTAAACGCAGAATGAACCCGAAACGGAGCAGAGCCATCGTGATTGAACAGATTCATATTCTTAAATTCTTCATCGTAATTTTCAGATTCAATATCCAGTAAATCAGACCCAGAAAACGGATTTGTTTCATTAGTAAAACTAAGATAATGACCATTAACATGGTGAGCATATTTAAGTTGAGCAGGCATAAATTCAACAGCTTTAACAAATTTCGCATTGGGGATTTGATAAGGCATTTTAAGCACATAGAATTTATCTTTGTTATCGCCTTTAACCACAACATGTCTGACATTAAGAATCATATCAGGTTTACCGAGAACTGAGGTAAAATTATTTAATACGGGCAATTGTAAACTAGCAGTGTCGCCGGGTTTACAGCCATTTTCGAACCAGAGTTTAATGGTTTTTATTTGTTCATCAGAGAGCGATTTTTCATTAATGAAATGGGAATAATTTTTATCAGCTGGCCATGGGGGCATGTATCTGTTAGAGGTTACCAGAGCAATCATTTTAGCACGTTTTGCAACATCCTGAAAGGAGATTAGATTAAAGGGAGCTCCACCATTCGTCTGGTGGCAAGGCGTACAATTCTGATGAATAATTGGAGCGATATCGTCAGCAAAAGTAATATTACCACCTGTATTGCAGGCCGAAATACTAATAAGGCTCAATAAAACAACCAACAGGTTCAGTTTTGGAGACAGCGACTTTATCATTTTTCAGCAGCGAATTTAACGCATTCCTGATATAATTCGTATGAGCAATTGTTCTAGCGCTACCCAGGGCGACGAAGCGATCATCAATTAAACCTGAATAAACAATCCGACCATTTTTAGTAATAATAGCCTGAGGGGTTGTCCTGGCATTGAGCAAACGCGTCAGCGAAAAGTTTCTGTCAATTATAATCTGATGTTCTTTGAGAGAATCGTATTCTGCAAATTTTACTATTGAAGAACGTTTAATATCGCCAGGAAAGACATAAATCACAGAATCATTTTTATACTGATTGAAAGAACCCTGATATTTTTGACAGATAGGACATTCGGGATTCAGAAAAATAAAAACCAGGGTATTTTTCTTAATATCAATAGTATTTCCGTTTAATCGTTCGAAGTTTGCATTATTGTTGCAGGCCAATAATGTAAAAAATAATAAAAGAAGATTAAACCTTTTAATGATCACGAGGTCAAAGTTAAAGATTGAGTTACAAAGAAAACATCAGCGAGCAGGAATTATTTAAACTTTTTGTTGACAGCAACAAAGCTGAGAAGCATTTCAGAGAGTTGATGAAACGCTTTAGTCAGCGCGTATACTGGCAGGTTAGAAGAATACTGATTGTGCATTCTGACACTGATGAAGTTGTACAGACCGTTTTTATAAAATTATGGCAGAATGCAGAAAGTTTCAGGTTTGATTCATCAATCAGCAGTTATATTTTCAGGATTGCATACAATGAGAGCATGAATTTTTTAAAGCAGAAGAAGCGTTTTCAATCACTGGACGAGTTATTAGATACAGAGGGGTATTATTATAAGCAATTGCAATCAGGTGAAGAAATCAATCCTCACAGCACAGAGGCAAAATTACAGGCAGCATTATTAACACTACCAGAGAAGCAGAGGCAGGTATTTTTATACAGGTATTTTGACGAATTGCCATACAAAGACATTTCAGAAATAACCGGCACGAGTGAAGGCGCATTAAAGGCCAGTTATCATCATGCTACCGAAAAAATTAAAGAATATTTAAAAGACAATTAAACGAACGACCACTCAAGCAGTCAAAACAATCAGCAACAATGGAA
>JBJTNS010000035.1:0-6500 GCA_046074245.1 Chitinophagaceae bacterium
TATAGAAAAGCCCCGACTGTAAAGTCGGGGCTTTTTTTATGCTCCACCTACCAGGTCTCCGTCCTGGAAGGTGGGCGTGTTATCCGTTTTAAAGTTTTAAGAAAAGCTGTAGTGATAACGCGGGCAAAGCCGTTTACGAAAAACACCGACCTTCCAGGTTGTAGACCTGGAAGGTCTATTTTAACTCAAAATAGTAAAGGCTAATAAGCTCATTAAATAAGCAAAACCACTCATGTAAAGAAACTGTACAAGCGGCCATTTAATAGATCCGGTTTCTCTGTAGGTTATGGCCAGTGTGCTAAAACACTGCATCGCAAAAGCATAAAAAATTAATAGAGAAACAATGGTTGGAAAAGAATATAAATTAATGTCAGTGCCGGCGCGTTTTTGCTTTGATAATACCGTTGTCAGTGTTTCTTCGTCCTCAGTATCTCCTACACTGTATATTGTTGCTATCGTGCCAACAAAAACCTCACGGGCGGCAAAACTGGTGATTAATGCAATGCCTATCTTCCAGTCGTAACCCAATGGTCGTATCACCGGCTCTATCACTTTCCCTAAATGCCCGGCATAACTGCTTTCGAGTTTCTCACTTTGAATTAATAATGCTTTATCAGTTCCTCTGTATGTGCTGTATTTCTGGTCGATCTTCTCAAAACTGTCGCCTGGTGCATAGCTGGCTAGAAACCATAAAATGATACTAACTATCACAATGATCTTTCCAGCATTGAAAATAAAATCACTGGCTTTGTCTTTTACTGTTAGAAATATGTTTTTTAATCGAGGCTTTCTGTAATCCGGTAACTCTAAAACAAAGTAACTCTTCTGTTTTTGCTTTAATACCAGCTTAAAGATAAAGGCAAATACCAGGGCCGCTACAAACCCCATTAAATATAATCCCAGTAAAATTAATCCACGGGCATCTACCCATCTGCTGTGGTCTCTCACTATCATTAAACTGACCAGAAGCGTGTAAACCGGCAAACGTGCAGAACAACTCATCAATGGTGTTACCAGAATGGTAATTAGCCTGTCTTTCTTGTTCTCAATATTTCTGGTCGCCATAATTGAAGGAATAGCACATGCCATACCTCCGATTAAAGGGACAACCGATTTTCCATTTAAGCCAAATTTTCTCATCAGACGGTCGGTGATAAAGCTAACCCTTGTCATGTACCCTGAGTCTTCTAAAATGGCAATGAGAGCGAAAAGAATGATGATTTGTGGCAGAAAAACTATAACACCTCCGATGCCCGGAATGATTCCATCTGCTAAAAGTGAAGAAAATGCACTCTCTGGCATCAGATTTTTAACGGTCTCTGAACAGAAAGCAAATACTGCTTCTATCCATTGCATCGGATAATCTGCTAATTTGAAAATGAACTGAAAAATGATAAATAAGGTGGTGTAAAAAGCAATAAACCCATAAACAGGATGCAATAAAACCTTATCTATTTTTTCAGTCAGTATCTTTTTAGGATACTTGTCTTTACTTACCGTCTTATTAATAATCGCATCAATTTTCTTATACCGGGCGATGGTTTCGCCGGCAATTACCTTACTGTTTCTCTCGATCTCGGCGGTGTCTCCTGATTTAACGGCACTCAGATGCTGGTCGAGATAGTGTCTGTAATTGACAAATATCTCTGAACTCTTGTTCTCCTGCTCAAAAAATGTCGTCTGATAAGGATTCTCAACTTTTATTAATGCGTCTTTTAATGGCGCTATGCCTTCCTCGCTTCTGGCATTAATCGGACAAACAATCACGCCTAATTCAGCAGATAATTGTTGTATGTCTATTTCTATTCCTTTCTTTCTGGCCAGATCTGTCATGTTTAAGGCCAGTATCAGCGGATAGCCTAAATCTGCAACCTGTGTGTACAATAACAGATTTCTGGAAAGGTTTCCAGCATCTGCTACAAATACTATTAAATCTATAGGATGATCGCCGGTTCTAAGTAAATATTCAATGCTGATAATTTCGTCCTGACCTTTTGGATGAATACTATAAGTGCCCGGTAAATCTGTTATTTCAAAAACACAATCTCTGTGCTTAAAATGACCTGCTTTTTTCTCAATAGTGGTTCCGGGCAGATTGCTGATCTTCTGATTCAGTCCCGTAAGCGCATTAAATAAAGTCGTTTTCCCGGAATTTGGATTACCGACAAGGACGATATGTTTGGATGAGTCTGTCAATTCGGTGAAACATGTATCAATTTGGCTTCCTCTTTTCTCAATCCAAGAATGTATCCATTGATGTCAAAAGCAATAGGATCGCCCAATGGCGCTATGTGAAGTAATTTTATGGCATTGCCTTCAAAACAACCCATCTCTATGAGCTTGTTCTGCAAATCACTGTATTCTACTAGCGTTATTTTTGCACTTTCACCTTTCTTAAGTTCACTCGCATTCATAAACAGGGGTGCAATTTAGAATATTTCTAAATAATATAACTGAATTATTTCACTTTTTTTAATGATTAATAACATATTTGCCGACTTGACGAATTAAAGTCTTTTTACTAAATTCGCGAACCATATACATAATGGATACTAACAGAATCACCGTTGCGTACGGAGATGGCATAGGCCCCGAAATCATGACTGCCACCATAGAAATTCTAAATGCGGCAGGTGCAAACCTAGAGTATGATGTAATCGAAATAGGAGAGAAGGTTTACCTTTCTGGCAATACCGCCGGAATTTCTCAGGAAAACTGGCACATTTTAGAAAAGAATAAAGTCTTCCTCAAAGCTCCAATCACTACACCTCAAGGTGGGGGCTACCAAAGTCTGAATGTGGCGATTCGCAAAACTCTCGGTCTGTTCGCTAATGTCCGTCCATGTATCAGCTATGCGCCTTATGTGACTACCAATTTTCCCAATATGGATCTAGTGATTGTTCGCGAAAATGAAGAGGATCTGTATGCCGGTATTGAACATCAGCAAACAGATGAGGTGATTCAATGCCTTAAACTGGTTTCAGTTTCTGGTACCGAAAAAATCATCCGCTATGCTTTCGAATACGCTGTAGCTAACAACCGCAAACACGTCACTTGCATGAGTAAAGATAATATCATGAAAATGACTGATGGCATGTTCCATAAAACCTTCGATCGTGTTGCGAAAGAATATCCGGGAATTTCAACCGACCATTATATTATCGATATCGGCGCGGCTAAACTTGCCAGCGACCCAGAAAGATTTGATGTTATTGTAACCCTTAATTTATATGGTGATATTATCTCTGACATCGCTGCCGATGTGGCTGGCTCTGTTGGTTTAGGCGGTAGCAGCAATGTCGGTGAAACATTTGCAATGTTCGAAGCAATACACGGTTCTGCTCCTGATATCGCTGGAAAAGATATCGCTAACCCAAGCGGACTGATCAATGGTGCCTGTATGATGCTGGTGCAAATCGGTAAGGCCGACGTGGCAGAGAAAATTCAAAATGCTCTTCTAAAAACGCTGGAAGATGGTATTCATACCGGAGATATTTATAAAGAAGGTAAAAGTGCACGTAAAGTGGGTACAAAAGACTTTACCCAGGCAGTGATTGAAAGGTTAGGGCACTTGCCTGTACAATTTAAACCTGTTCAGCTCAACCACGAGGCGAAACCAATTCACATAAAGGTGTCTCCTAAAACACAGGTTGATAAGAAACTCATCGGTGTCGACGTGTTCCTGGATTGGAACGAGTCTGATAAAAATCCGGAAGTTCTTGGTGAAATATTTAAATCTATAAAGTCGGATTCCCTGGAACTTAACATGATTTCTAACAGGGGAGTAGTGGTTTATCCTAACGGTCATCCTTCTACTTTCTGCACCAATCACTGGCGCTGCAGATTTACGAGTAAACTGAAAAACGTGGTGCCATTCTCTGAAATACTTGAACTTCAAAGCCATATCAATAAGGCTAATATCAATGTCATAAAGACAGAGAACCTATACCAGTTCGATAATAAAGCTGCTTATTCGGTATCACAAGGCGAATAAAATGCTTCAATCACTGACAGATCGGTTTGTGGATTCGGCCGACCCCCAGAGGGCTGAGGCGATGTCTGCTTACATGAAAAACCATTTTGAGTTTTTTGGAGTGCCTGCTCCGCAAAGAAAAATCCTTCAGAATGAATGGCTCAAAAGTTTTAAAGTCAATGATCTGGGTGATTTAATTGAACTCGTTACCCAAATGTGGAATTTACCTCAGCGTGAATACCACTATGTCGCTATCGAATTATTGATAAAATATAAAAAACTATGGTCGCCGGATTGTGCTGTATTTTTTGAAGATCTGCTTATTACCAACGCCTGGTGGGATTCTGTCGATACTCTATCCTCTAAAGTAATCGGCCCTTATTTTAAACGGTTCCCACAGGTGCGCAAAACCTACCTTGAATTATGGAAAAACAGCAGTATTTTCTGGCTCAGAAGGGTCTGCATCATTCACCAGCTAGGTTACAAAAGAAACACCGATCTGGATATTCTCACAGAAATGATTCTTCTTAATAACAAGTCATCCGAGTTTTTTATTCAAAAGGCCATTGGCTGGGCTTTGCGCCAGTATGCCAAAACTGATCCTGAATGGGTGCTGCGATTTGTTGACGTTACCCCTCTAAAAAACTTAAGTAAAAGAGAAGCTGTTAAAAATATTCGTATGTAATTTATTTTTTCTATTTTTGTCTCATTGAAAATTGAAGAAGAAATCAATCAGTCTAAGTTCAATTCTCCTCAGGAGAAGGCAATTGTAAACATTATTTTTACAGCTAATGCCATTGAAGATGCTTTTAAAAAGGCATTGAAAATGTACGATATTAGTCTGCCTCAGTACAATGTGCTGCGTATTTTAAAGGGAAGAAAGGATGGGTATGCTACTTGCGGCGACCTGAAAGATGTCATGCTGGATAAGAATCCGGATGTTACCAGACTCTGCGATAAACTGGTTCTTAAAAAATTAATCGTCCGCTCTAACAACAAAAGTAACAGAAGACAAATTCTCCTTCGTATTTCTGATAAAGGTCTGCAGGCGCTCGAAGAAATTAATCCGTATTTCGCAGCTGTTAATTCTGGATTAACTGGTATCAGTGCCGATAAACTGGAACAACTCTCAGATATTCTGGATGAAATTAGAGATAGTCTAAGATAATTTTCTCCACTCTCTTTTTGGTATATCTTTTGCTCATTGTAATAAAAAATACATATTACAGATGAAAAAATACCTATTTGTTGCAATTGCCAGTCTATCTCTGCTTTCATGCGACGTCCTTAAAGTTGTTGCAACCGAAGTTCTCACAATACCAACCAGTACTGAAGCCGCTGGCGGATTAAAAGATGCACTCAAGCAAGGTTTTGGAAATGGTGTGGATGTATTATCGGTTGCTGGTGGTTTTAACAATAATTCTGCTATTCGTATTTTACTCCCGGAAGATGCTCAGAAAATTGCTGATAAACTTCGTTCAGTCGGCATGGGTACTCAGGTAGACAATGTGATCAATAAATTAAATGAAGGTGCAGAAAGCGCTGTAAAAACCGCTAAACCAATATTCGTGGATGCTGTAACTAATATGAGCTTTACAGATGCAATGGGTGTTCTTACCGGTGGTAAAGGTGCCGCAACTTCTTACCTGAAACAAACTACAACAAGCGCCCTGACAGCTGCTTTTAAACCAAAAATTCAAGCTTCTCTGGATCAGGTGGGCTTTACCGCTAACTGGACCAGTCTGGTGACTGAATACAATAAACTGCCTTTTGTTACTAAAATGAACCCTGACCTGAATGATTATGTTACTCAGAAAGCTTTAGTGGCTCTTTTTAACAAAGTGGAAGAAGAAGAAAATCTGATTCGCGAAAATCCGGTTAAACGTTCTACTGATTTGATGAAAAAGGCATTCGCTTACGCAGATAGTAAGAAAACAACTACAACTCCATAGACCTTTATCATACCATTCATACTAGTTTAAACAAAAAAGGCAGTTAATAACTGCCTTTTTTTATGCCTTTGAATTACTTGTCCTGCTTAAGTATTTTAACCATTCTTCATATTTGGAATTGGTTAAAACTCTCGGGAATTTATTCTGCGACCCGAATTTACCCTGCTCCTGCATCCAGTCAATAAATGTGTCTGTAGGAAGCAATCTTACACTAACTTCTTTTAATGCATGTTTGCGCTCTGTCGCATAATCGTCGTTGATCTGACAAAGATAGGAATCTAGCACTCTGCTGACTTCTTCTGTATCTATACCTGCTTTGTCGCACGCTATATACCAGTGATGTGAATGCTTGTTGTTCTGAGTTAATCCCTTAACCGTAAATTCGTTAATAGGTGTGTTTAAATAATCACTCAGCATAGATATCGCAGTATTCATGTTGTCTACACTTAAATGCTCGCCACATAAACTTAAAAAATGCTTTACCCTGCCTGTTATCTTAATTTCGCACTTGTCTACATCTCCCACCCTGCTATTGTCTCCGCTCCTGTCTCTCCCTTAGCTCTTCCGCGCTTCTT
>JBJTNS010000036.1:0-3246 GCA_046074245.1 Chitinophagaceae bacterium
GCGAGTTTGTGCTACGTCTGGAAAAACGGCCAAATAGCTTTGATCACTGTGTGTGACTGCTGGTAATGTTTGAATAATTTTTGAAAAACTGTTAATTTGATTTTCTAAGTACTCGTTTACTCTTAACAGAACACTGTCAACCTGGTTAGTATAGTCACTAATGATGATCGGGTGATTTTGGTAAAAAACCGGTACGTCTTCTTCCAAAAACAGTTTAGAGAGTCTATTGAAAATAACATAATCCAAATGACTTTCTAACATGTTTGGAATAACATACATTCTAATAAACTGCATAATGGTTAGCTGAGCACTTTTATCGTCAGCATTATAAGCTTGGTCTATTGAGAAAGCCCGGTATTGCAAAGCAAGCAGTGGTACATCAATGCTGATGATCGCTATACCGGTTTCTCTAGTTTCTTCATATCCATCAGGAAGACTAAGATCAAGCGTAGAGATTGGGTGCATTAGCACAGTAACAGGAGCGAGTTCTCTCCAATTTTTATTGGCATCCTCAACATCCACAGTTCTATTAGTAATGGCTAAAAGAATTTCTGAACTGCCATTATAAAAAGTATTTTTAAAAAGTTGACCTTTGTGTATTGCTGAGGTCATTCCTAAGGCTGAGGATAATCTATCTGATAAATTTAGCACTAGATCATAGTAGCGTTCTGTGTTAAGTGAGTGCGGAACTGCAATAGATTGTAGTAATCTAACTAAGAAATGGTTACTGGGCACAATGGTTGGGTTGTGGCGATAGTAATCTTTAATTCGCGCAATGTTTCTTTTTAAACCTGCCCTTGGGTTTTCCCAAAAAGAAAACCTTTGTACTCCAGTTTTAATAAGATTAAATAGTGTTTTTATTTTTGGTGGAGTTGATAATTTACATAAAATTATCACACTTGTACTTATTATGCAGCGGTAAGTGTGTAGTGACGTGATAAAAAAATATTTACCATTCACTATACTATGTGAAGACGTTTCTTCAACTGTCAGTTTATTCTGACAGCAGCAAGCTATTACGTCATTCTATTTTTTTTAAACCACATATCACCATATTGCTCAGGAGAATGTTTCTTTTAGAGCAGTTGTTGATTTGCGCAAATCAACCAATATCTTTTCAAAAAAGGAAGAAAAGCCATGGCAATCAATGATACCGGTAAAACCACCCAATCCGGTCAATTCAGTGAAAACGTTCAACCCAATCAAATGGGTGCTGGATCTGGCGATGCTCACGCGCGTCAAGGCAGTGGCCGTAGCGGCTCCGGTGCAATTACTCTCGGGGCTGGCCTGACTCGCCAGCTGATGGGGATTCAGCTGTCCAATCTGATGTCTGGCGACGTCGTCGGTCGCTTCATGGCGACCGGGACCGAGGTACTCAAGAAGTTCGCTGCTCAAAATCCGGAGCAGATCGATACTCGTCTGTTTCCGCTAAACGTGGAAGATAATCCGCGTTTGGGTGTCTCATCCATCCTCGTTGTGACCAAGATGCGCGGTGAGGATGTGCTTGCTTACCATATCGTCCTTCTGGCGGGCTCTATCGATCCGCTGCAAGACAAGATGATCAGCGTGGGCCCCGGTGTTGGCAATATCCCGGTGAAGCAGTTTGTGTCCGACGCGATCCGTCCGCAAATGATGGAAGCGGTCCAGCAGATGATTATGAGCGTGGCCGGCACTGCCCGCGCGCTGCATTCGGATTCTGAAGTTTTTGCAGCAAGTCAAGATCCGTCTTCGGAAGAAGCGGTTGCAAAGGTTATCAGTAACGCCATTGATGCCAATGTGACCGAGATCATTCGTATCCGTGCTGGCTTCAGGGACATCGATTTTACAAATGTAAAATCCGATGGTCAGCTGGTGGTGTCGCCCACCTTTGGCAATCCGAACATGGAAGGCCCGGTTCGCGCCGATATTCGCATCCCGTTCAACGTCATCCCCCGTGGCGTGGATATGAACGATAGTTTCAATCGTTCAACTCGGGTTTCTGATGTCGGTCTTTTCATGGATCTCATCTTTACCGGCGGCCCGCAGCAAAACTTCTTCGGTCAGCAACAACAACCGGAACAAAAGGCGATTTATATCGCCCAAGCGGTGATTACTTCGCTGAAGTTCCAAGATCGCTGCTATACGCCGGCAGCCGTTCAGTTGGCTCTGGCCACGGTGATGTCTGTGATCCAGAACAACGCCTGGGTTCAAGCATTCAAGAAAGACCACACAGCAAAAGCCAAGCTGGATCTGAAGGACATCGGTGCTGTGGGTCTGGACCTGAATCTGGAAAACAACCCCAATGGTTTTGGCAGCAAGCTGGATACCAGTAGCCCTGCTTTTACCGATGCGTACATGTACATGATGCTCTCCAAGATCGTGGCCGGTGTTCAGATTTCGATCGACGTGCCGGAGTGTGGCCCCGAAACCTTCTACACCAGCGTGTTCGCTGCCGCTGCGGATGGTGATCAACGTGCTCACGCTGCGCTTTACAATGCGATGAATACGCTGACTGGCGGCAATTTCTCCAGGTACTTCGATCAGAGCCAACTGATCGTTCTTCAGGATAAGTCGGTTATCCTGAATGGTCACTACGCCAATGGTACGAAGGACATCCGGGAAATCGATTACCTGGCTGTTCTTAACATGGCTAACGCCAACAACGATACCGGCATCATCGAGCTGTGGTACAATTCGCTGTATAACCCCAATCTCTCGATGGCTCAGGCACTCAATGATCGCCGCCGTGTGATTGAAGGTATTGCAGGCGATGCCGTCTTTACTGGCCGTTCTCGCCGAGTCACCTTCAACCCGAAGGCGATCGAAGCGTTCTCTGCAGCGATGGGTCAGATCAATATCGACATTGCAGTTCAAGGCCTGTCGAACAATCAAGATGGTTTTGGTCGTAACGTTCCGAATACCCGTTTCACCAATTCGGCAATCAACGCCGCTACGCTGACCGGCTTCATGAATCGCGGGATGAGTGGTGGTTTTGGTAACGCAGCCACCTTTGGCCGTAACTGGCATGTGTAAGAACGAGTAGTTTGTAGTGAAAGTTTAGTAAAACCGGGTAGCCCTTAAAAGCTACCCGGTTTTATTCTTTTTTGTTCTAGTTCAAAAAGGAGCATAAAGTGGGAGTAGAACTTACTCTGGTTAATCACACTGAATTATTTTTCACAATTCAGAACAAGCCCGTTATTCTGAATGATCTGAGCGTAACCGGAGATAACGACCACGATGCTGTGAGAAAAGAAGTGTTGACACATT
>JBJTNS010000037.1:0-2934 GCA_046074245.1 Chitinophagaceae bacterium
AATGATAAAATTCGTTTTGCTGCCATTGGTGCTGCTGTGCTGGCCAATCTGATGAAGAAACAAAGAGATGCTTTTGGCCTCTATCAGTTCAGTGATCATATCGTCAGTAGTCTCGATGTAAGGTCGTCTCTATCGCATTACAGACTGGTGATCAACGAGCTTCAGAAAGCACTGTCAGTAGAACCTCAGAAAACCACTACTAATGTTGCAGATACACTCAACCAAATTGCCGAACAAATTCACCGGAGAAGTCTGGTCGTTATTTTTAGTGATATGTTCGATGCCGCCGAAAATCCGGATGCATTGTTTGACGCACTTCAGCATCTTAAATTCAGAAAACACGAGGTGATTGTTTTTCATATCGCAGATGGTGCTACTGAGCTGGAATTTGATTTCACCAATCGTCCGTACAGGTTTGTTGATGCAGAGTCTGGCGAGGAATTGAAATTGTACCCTGAAGATGTGAAATCACATTATCTGCAGCAAATTCAAAGTTTTAATGCGGCTCTCAGAATGAAATGCAATCAGTATAAGATTGATTATGTTGAAGCAGATGTCAGAAAAGATTTTAGTCAGATTCTGATGCCGTTTTTTGTAAAACGTCAGAAGATGAAATAAAAAAAGTCTGCTATTGCTAGCAGACTTTAAGGTGTGTTTTCTGTTTATTTTAGATTCTATAGCAGTTAACAAATGCTTTCCATTGTCTTTCTGTCATCACCTGGTTCAATCCTCTCAGCATTCTGGTGTAGCACTCTTTTAATGCTGCTCTTGATTTTTCTGCAAGCGCATTTTTCAAAGTGTTAAACTCTATGCGCAGAGATTTGATTTTAGCTTCCAGTTCTTCTTTTGTGATACGTCCATCTCTGTAGGCTTTTACCAGCAACTTAAGTTTATCGTTCATTTTTACAGTAAGCTCCTGCATAGCGTTGCGATGTCTGCTAATCACATATTTGTTACACTCTTCATAGTTTTTGAATATGATTCGGATTTTAGCAATCTGCTCTCCACTTAATTCGAGGTCCTTCAGGCAGGCGCGCAGTCGGCGTGCGTTGCCATCGCGTTTAGTAGTATTAATCTCGTCTGCGGTAGATTCACTTACCATATACTGATCCGGAATACCGTCGTTGCTTAATGAGAAGTCTTCGGACTCGCTACCACCAAGTATTTCAGTGTTTATAAAAGCCTCGTCTGCTTGTATGGCTAACTGATCGACTTCAGGAATGCTAAGTTCTGTGGCGCTTGCAGGGGTAGCGCTAACTTGAGTTTGTTCTTTAGAGCAAGAGCTGGTAAAGATGATGGCTGCAAAAGCTACTGATGCTAACCATAGGTTCATTTTGTTTTTCATGACTTTGAATGTGTTTTTTTAGTTGTGTTGCAATCTCTGCTTGTCGAACGGGGCCCCTGATTCTAAAGCTTCAATCATTTTGTGTTTCTTGTAAGTTGGACAAGAACTTCTTGTTTAGGTTGCAGGGTAGAATTGAAAATAAATTAAATTTTATATTTTGTGTATTGAAAATGAGGGTTTTATTTTTTTTAAGGATGAGCATTATCAATGTTTAGTATCAAAAAAATACTTTAATATTGTCTTTTAACAAATCAATTATGTCAGATATAGCCATCGCTCAGTCCGTTAAAATGCTGCCCATTCAACAAGTAGCCGAAAAGCTGAATATCCCTGAAACCGATCTGGAATATTATGGTAGGTATAAAGCAAAGCTCCCTTTAAGTCTGATCAATGCCGAGAAAGTTCAGCAATCTAAACTTATTCTGGTGTCGGCAATAACTCCAACGCCGGCTGGTGAGGGTAAAACTACTGTTTCTATTGGTCTGAATGAAGGTCTGAATAAAATAGGGAAGAAGTCGGTCGTGGTTTTAAGAGAGCCTTCCCTTGGTCCTGTTTTTGGTATCAAAGGTGGTGCTGCGGGGGGAGGTTATTCTCAGGTAGTACCTATGGAGGATATTAACCTACATTTTACTGGCGACTTTAGTGCAGTGGAAAAGGCCAATAATTTTCTGGCTGCTATTATTGATAATGTAATAAGAAATCCAAAACACCCTGTAAAAATTGATCCCCGCTCTGTACTCTGGAAAAGGGTTATCGATATGAACGACCGAAGTCTGCGTGATATTATCATCGGTATTGGAGGTAAAGCCAATGGCGTGATGCGCTCCGATGGTTTCAATATCACTGCTGCATCAGAAATAATGGCGATACTCTGTATGTCGCAGAGCTTGTCCGACCTGAAAGAGAAAATCGGAAATATCCTGGTAGGATTTACCTACGATAACCAGCCTGTATATGCCAGAGAATTGAATGTACAGGAAGCTATGGCCATTTTGCTAAAAGATGCTGTAAAACCAAATCTGGTTCAGACACTGGAAGGGAATCCTGCAATTCTGCATGGTGGTCCATTTGCCAATATCGCTCAGGGAACAAATACGATTCTGGCAACTAAAATGGGTCTCTCGCTTGGAGATTACGTTGTAACAGAAGCCGGATTTGGTGCTGATTTAGGTGCAGAAAAGTTTATGAATATTAAATGTGGTTATGCAGGCTTGAAACCTCATGCCATGGTATTGGTTGCAACCATCAGAGCACTGAGGCACCACGGCGGAGCTTCTCCTGATGAATTAAATACACCAGATCTCCAAAAGGTGGAAAAGGGTTTTGAAAATCTTCAGAAACATATTGAAAATGCTCGTAGCTTCGGCATTAATCCTATAGTGGCGATAAACCATTTTGTCACAGATTCTGATGATGAAATTCAGCTTTTGCAAACCCTTTGTCAGGCTATGAATGTGCAAGCTGTATTAAGTCGTGGCTGGGCCGAAGGTGGTAATGGAACCAGGCAATTAGCAGAAGCTGTAGTTGCTGAAATTGAAAGTGGTAAAAATCAATTCAAACCATTATACGACTGGAACAGTCCGGTGAAA
>JBJTNS010000038.1:0-7203 GCA_046074245.1 Chitinophagaceae bacterium
CTATGGTCAGATAAGAAATACAATGAGAGGCATTTAGGGTCTTGTCTGGCAAAATAGCGTCAGTAGGACAGGCATCAACGCATTTTGTGCAGGATCCGCAATACTCTTTAACCGGACCATCAGGCTCACATTCCAGGTCGATAACCAGCTCTGCAATAAAATAGTAAGATCCATGCGCTTTGTTAATGAGTAAGCCATGTCTGCCAATCCAGCCCAGACCACTTCTTTCAGCCCACACACGTTCCATCACCGGCGCAGAATCAACAAAAACGCGGGCTCCGATATCACCTATCTGCGCACGCAATTGTTCAAGCATGCCATAGCACTTGTCTTTTACAACAATATGGTAATCTTCACCATAGGCATATTTTGCAATTTTATAATCCGAACCTATTTGCTTTTTTTCAGGGTAATAATTGAATAGTAAACTAACTACTGTTTTTGCTCCAGGCACCAGTAATCTCGGATCTAGACGCTTATCAAAATGATTGTTTAAATAAGTCATTTCACCATGATAACCATTCTTTAACCATTTCTCCAGCTTAGGAGCTTCGTCCTCCAGAAATTCAGCTTTAGAAATACCACAAAAGTCAAAACCAGCAGATTTTGCCACTTGTTTAATTATTTCAGAATGTTTTTGTGGTGTCATTTAAACAGATGCAATAATAAATAAAAGGAAATTAAGAACTTATTTTTGCTTTACAGCATTAAAATTAAAATATTTTTTTTCATTCAGAACATAGACTGAGTATAGACAAAAACGACAAATTGCAGGCTGTAACATTAGGTTAAATGACAATTAATCTTATATTCTCGATTATTTGCTGTACCTTTGCAACTTCTTTATGATAGAAACATTTCAGGACCTGGGTTTAAGTCAACCCGTCTTTGATGCAATCAGTGATTTAGGCTACGTCAAACCAACTCCAATTCAACAACAAGCCATTCCGGTTCTTTTACAAGGGACCAAAGACTTTGTTGGTCTGGCCCAAACCGGAACAGGAAAAACAGCAGCATTCGGCCTGCCGTTGCTCTCGCTGATAGACACATCAAAAAAAGAGGTACAAGGCCTCGTAATTTGCCCTACAAGGGAACTATGTATCCAGATTGCCAACGATTTTAAAGCGTTTGGTAAGTACATGGATGAATTTTACCACGTTGCCGTTTACGGTGGCAGCAGTATTGACAGTCAGATCAGATACCTTAAAAAAGGTGTTCAGATCGTTGTGGCTACGCCTGGTCGTTTAATCGATTTGATTGAACGCCGTGCAGTTAAATTAGACGCTGTTACCCACGTGGTACTAGATGAAGCGGACGAAATGCTCAATATGGGCTTCCGCGAAGACATCGAACACATTCTTTCACACGCTACTGCGCGTCAGGCTGCCTGGTTATTCAGTGCTACAATGCCGAAAGAAGTTAGAAGAATTGCAGAAACATTTATGGATAATCCTTTCGAAATCAAGGTTAATTCTAATGAAACTGCAAAAAACATTAAGCACGTTTATTATCAGTGTCAATCTTCTCAGAAGTATGAAACATTGAAACGTCTGATTGATTTTAATCCGGGTATGTACGGCATCATCTTTACAAGAACTAAGATGGAAGCGCAGGACATTGCCGAAAAACTCATGAAAGAAGGTTACGAAATTGACGCTTTGCACGGCGATTTAAGTCAGCAACAGCGCGATAAAGTAATGGGTCGTTTCAGAGAAAAAACCATTCGTTTGCTTATTGCTACAGACGTTGCTGCCAGAGGTATCGACGTTAACGACATCTCTCACGTAATTAACTATGCTTTACCAGACGAACCTGAAGTGTATACTCACAGAAGCGGTCGTACTGCAAGAGCTGGTAAATCTGGTGTTTGTATCAGCATTCTCCACAGTCGCGAAACTGGCAGATTGAGAGATATCGAACATTTGACTAAATCTAAATTCGAGAAACTCGAAATTCCCAGCGGTAGAGAAGTATGCGAAAAACAGTTCTTTTCTTTTATAGAAAAACTGAAACAAGCAGATATCTCTCACGGTGATTACGAAAATTACCTTCCTTATCTAAAAGAGCAGTTCGCTGATATGAGTAAAGATGAGGTTATCCAGAGAGTTGCTTCACTTGAGTTTAACAGATTCCTGAAGTATTACGAAAAAGCAGGTGATCTTAACGCCAGTGGCGAAAGACACAAAAACAGCGATTACTCCAGATTATTTATCAGCTTAGGCGAAAAGGATGGTTTCTACAAAGCCGCTTTCCTTGAATTCCTGCTCGATACCAGCGGCCATAAAAAAGCACAGTTAGGTAAAATTGAGCTAATGGATTCTTATAGTTTTGTTGAGGTTGAAAATGCTATCACCGAAGAATTTATTGCTTGCTTTAATGGCAAAAAGTTCAGAGGTCGTGCAATCAGAATCGAAGTTTCCAGCGATCGCACAGGCGGTGGCAGAAAAGGTAGTTTCGGTGGCGGTGGCAGAGGTAGAAGCGGTGGTGGTTTTGGTGGTGGAGACAGAAGAGACCGCGGACCAAGAGCTGACAGAAATGACAGAGGCGGCGACAGAAACGACAGAGGCGGTGACAGAGGCGGACGTGGTGGATATGAAAGACGCTCCGGCGAAGGAAGTCGCGACAGAGGCGGAAACGGCGGTCGTGAAAAGAAAAAATTCTACTCTAAGTAAAATTAGAATAATCCATACTTTAAATAGCATTCAGAATTCTGAATGCTATTTTTTTTGAACCTGTATCATGTAACAAAAATCACGATTTTGTCAGTAAAATAGTTGTATTTTTGCGACCTTAAAAAAGTAATACATCATGAATGGATTTTTCAAAGTACCAGTAGCTGTCAACGAGCCTGTTTTAGACTATGCACCAGGCAGCAAAGAGAAATTAGCTCTTAAAGCAGCTCTCAACGAAGCCAGATCTAAAGTAATTGATATTCCTATGTACATCAATGGTCAGGAAGTTAGAACGGGTAAAACCCAGGATATCTTCCCTCCTCACGATATACATCATAAAATCGGAACCTTTCATCACGGTGATGCTTCTCATGTCCACCAGGCAATTGATGCAGCTTTAGCCGCTAAATCAAACTGGGAAAACATGCCATGGGAACAAAGAGCTGCAATTTTCTTAAAAGCGGCAGACTTAATAGCAGGACCCTACCGTGCAAAACTCAATGCTTCTACCATGCTTGCCCAATCAAAAAATGCTTTCCAGGCAGAAATTGACGCAGCTTGCGAACTAATTGATTTTTTCCGTTTTAATGTTCAATATATGGCTGAAATATATGCTGATCAGCCAAGTGCTAATAGCAAAACTATATGGAACCGACTGGAACACCGCCCGCTTGAAGGGTTTACTTTTGCCGTTACTCCGTTCAACTTTACTGCTATCGCTGGCAATTTACCTTGTAGCATGGCAATGATGGGCAATGTGGTTGTTTGGAAAGCTGCATTTACCCAAATCTATTCAGCAAATGTTATAATGGAAATTTTAATGGAAGCCGGTTTACCTGCTGGTGTTATCAACCTGATATATACCGACGGACCAACTACAGGTGACATCGTTTTCAATCACCCTGATTTTGCAGGATTGCATTTCACTGGTTCAACAGGTGTTTTCAGACATATGTGGTCGACCATCGGTGCTAATATCTCTAAATATAAAACTTATCCTAGAATCGTTGGAGAAACAGGCGGAAAAGATTTCGTTCTGTTGCACAAAAGTGCCGATGTAGCCACTTCTGTTGCAGCACTGGCAAGAGGAGCCTTCGAATATCAGGGACAAAAATGCTCAGCAGCTTCAAGAGCGTACATCCCTTCAAATTTATGGGACGCTGTTAAAACACAACTAGTGGCAGAAGTAAAAACCATGAAGATGGGACCTACCGAAGATTTCAGAAACTTTGTGAACGCTGTTATCGACGAGAAATCATTTGACAAAATCAGTCGCTATATAGACAACGCTAAAAATGATAGTTCAGTTGAAATTATAGTTGGTGGTAATTGCGATAAATCTAAAGGTTACTTCATTGAACCTACTATCATTGTCGCTAAAGACCCTAAATATGTAACTATGTGCGATGAGCTTTTCGGTCCGGTTCTTTCTATCTATGTATACGATGAGAATGAATTTGAAAAAGCTCTCGATCTTGTCAATACAACCAGTGAATATGCCCTGACAGGAGCAGTTATTGCTCAGGACAGATATGCCATCACTCAGGCAACTGATGCTCTCAGACATGCGGCAGGAAACTTCTATATCAACGATAAACCTACAGGTGCTGTTGTTGGTCAGCAACCTTTCGGAGGTAGCAGAGCCAGCGGAACCAATGATAAAGCCGGCAGCAAGGCCAATTTATTAAGATGGACCAGCACAAGAACAATCAAAGAAACTCTTGTTCCCGTTAAAGATTACAGATATCCTTTCCTTAACGAAGAATAATAGATAATTTAGTATAAGAAAAGCCTGTCTTTATAAGACAGGCTTTTTTTATTTACAAACTTACTTTTGTTGAATTCTGAATGAATTTTCAGGCATTAATTCCATTTTTTGCAAAATTTGTTTTGTTCTATTGCTTTTATTGATAGCCAAATAGTTTTTTCATTTTATATTGAGTGGTAATATTAAAACAATCTAATCGCCTTATATTCTTGTATTTAAGTATTACTATGATACAATATTATCGCATTATTGACATAAACGAAACATCTTTATCCACAAATGTCAACAATTAAAAAAAATTAACATTTAAAAATACTAAATTAATATTATAATTGCATTGTGTTTTCATAGTTTTAGTTTTTAGAATGGGTTAGACTTAGGTCTAACCCTTTTCTATTTCTGGTTTTAAAACTAATCATTTACCATTCCATACTTATTCTTAATTTTGCTTCATGCTGAACCCAACTAAAGAAGCACTTTACTCTGAATTGCTCTCAAAAGCATCAGGCCTGATAGACAAACAATGCGGAGATACCGCTAATCTGGCCAATATAGCTGCGCTCTTAAAAGAAACTTTTAATTTCTGGTGGTGCGGATTTTATATGGTCAATGCCAATAATCAACTGGAACTGGGACCGTTTCAGGGTCCGGTTGCCTGTACTCTGATTTCCTACGGAAATGGTGTTTGTGGTAGCGCATGGAAACAAAAAGAAACAATTATTGTCCCGGATGTCCATCAGTTTGAAGGCCATATCGCCTGCTCGTCTGTTAGTAACTCCGAAATTGTTGTCCCCTTTTTCAGAGACAACAATATTATCGGAGTCTTAGATATTGATAGCGAACACTTCAATCACTTCGACCAGACTGATCAAAAATATCTTGAAGCTTTGCTTAAACTACTTAATTAACGTTTAATGGTGTCTACCATATTACCAGACATCATTTTTCCTTCAAAATAATATTCTTCCTTCAGACTCAGATTTCCACCATAAGTGTTGATCCATGCCGCAAACTCTTCGTTACTCATAAAGCAAACTTTATCACTCAGATTCAATCCACCAAGGTCGCCAACCAGCCATCTGCCAGATTTCTTACCATTCTCGAAAGCGCCTATAGCATTTGGCAAACCAAATTTACTGTAGTAAACCCATATACCTTCTTTCTTGCCATTTACCATTCTACCTTCTTTTAGTTTATAGCCATTGGCCTGTAATTCTTCTATAAAACCACTTCCATTTACCAATACTGGCTTACCTACGGTGTCATAGAACTCCAGATAATAATCTTCTTCTGTCGGAATATCCGCCTCGCTCTCACACGAATATTTAGTTTCCTGGTCTAAAGCCAGACCTCTGAACATTAATCTACCATCATCGTAGTATGCTTTCACAATACCGTAACTATGGAAGGTGTCTTCGCCATTAATTTCTATGATTGAATCCCTGAAGTCGATGCGCTTGTAAATTCTGTCCTTGCCTTCTCTGTAAAAATTCCACTGCCCCTCTGGATTATTTTCCTTCTTAACACCTTCACTAAAAATATCACCACTCTTATAATAGTATTTATAATGTCCTTTTTTGATGTATGAAGTAGAGAAAATACCAGTCAGAAAATCACTTCCGCTTAAATCCGGAGTTTCTAACAAAGTTTCAGTACCTTCAGAAACAGATGGTATTCTCCTACCCTTTTTGTAATTCCAGATCATTCTTGGAATTGAATGATAGATATCGTAGTACATACTGTCTTTTGCATCCATGTCAACAGTCATTTTCAACTGACCGCTATCACGGTATAATTCGTAAGTACCTACCATATAACCCTTGTTAAACAGGTAGCGCTCTACAAAACGGTTAGTAGTGTCAAGATCATTATACCTCACAAAATAGCCGTCCGGAACACCCATATTGAAATACCCGCTGTAATTCGGCATTCCATTCATGTCCAGATTCCATACTTTACCATTTACGGTATCTCTCTTTGCATTGTACACATAGTTCAGATAGTTATAATTATAACCACTATAAACATACTGCATTCCTAGCTTCTTATCCTTTGAAAAATTATACTGCCTTTCAAGGTTACCATTACTTAAAATATGCCACTGTCCATGTTTCATTCCTTCAGCAAATTGAATAGAAGATGCTTTCACTTCATAAGAATTCTCTAGAGTAATTTTTGTGCGTTTTCTGTTATAACGTGAACGGTAAAAATCCGGCTCGTAATCGTATTCATAGTCATCGTAATAATCATAGTCGTTACCTTTGCTATGACCATTGATTCTGTATAGCTCAAACTCCAGCTCAGAAACAATTTTATTGCTGCTATAATACGTAGACACAGACTGGTTTTTAAAGATATCATAATATGACGCTCCTCCACTGAAATTAGCCTCTTCGATGCCAAAGTTCATTCTTCTTACCGGCATCATAAAAGTATTGTAATATTTCTGGAGTATCTTTTTGTCCAGTTCTACTGTTAGTTCTATGATTTGCTTTTTAGCAAGAAAATCGAAGAACTGAGTAATTTCATATACTCTGCCCTTTATTTTATTAGGATTCTTCTTGTATTTGATATTGAGTTCAAATGATCCTGTAAACGGCTTTCTTCCTAAATATATTGAACGATGCATCACAGGTTTTAAAGTAAAAAACTCTACTAAGTCGACGTTGAAACTTGATTTCGGATCCCGACGACCACTTTTATAGAAATCAAATAATTCATCTGAAAAATCATCGTACGCGTTGTAGAAATTTTCATCAAAAT